>CAYRVZ010000283.1:0-3607 GCA_964427815.1 uncultured Saprospiraceae bacterium
CTTGATTTTCTTATTCTTGATGATATAATATATAAAAGTGAACATATAGTTCCAATGAGTAAAATAATCATTACTCTATTATAAGTCTTCTTGTTCATCTATAATCATACAACATTTTTAATTTTAGGGCATTTTTATATTACGCCAGCTAATTCGAGCTAACTTTTGGGGCAACCCCTTGATTTCTTTTCTATTGATAAAAACAAGCCCCCAGCAAGAAAATAATAATATCAATGCCAAAACAAAACGATATCCTTCATCGCCTTTTAAGGGGATACCAAGCACGGTAAGATGCACTACGACCATCCCTAAAGCAAGAATACCTCCAAGTAACCCAGATTCTAGGCTTCTACCGGGCATTATCAATAAGAAACCTACAGCCAGTTCCAGCGCACCCATAATATACCTGCCTGTCGGTTCTAGTCCAATCCTTTGGAAAATATAAACACTGTCCTCTTCTGCAACTATATGGGAAAAACCCGACGAAAAAAATAGAATTATTGGCAAAAATTTGAGGAGGATATTGATGATATAAGGTATTTGCATAATCCGTTCAATTTTGTGGAACTTGATCCGTACTCATCTGCAACTCTTCTGCTGCCATTAATGCTTCTTCTGCTTTGTCTCGACGCCGTTTTCTTTGGTAGGTATGAAACCGACTAGCATTGTGGTTGTGCCCCCTCAATGTTTTGGCGAAAGCATGCTGGCCAGAAGTATTTGGCTTCGCACAAAAGAAAATATAATCGGTTTTATCTTCATTAAGTACGGCATCAATGGAGGCGATAGATGCCATGCTAATAGGTCCAGGAGGTAAGCCTTCATGAATATAAGTATTGTATGGCGACTCAAACTTTAAGTGGTAATTAGTTACTCGGGTTGCCCCAAAATCTCTTCTTGCGAAAACACAGGTTGGATCTGCTTGTAATTTCATGCCCTTTCTAATTCTATTTAGGTAGACAGACGCTATTTTGGGTTTTTCTGGGTTGTAGTTTGATTCTCGCTCGACTATAGAAGCAACGGTATACACTTCTTCTGTACTCAGACCTAGTGCTTTTGCTTTCGCCAGACGATCCTTTTTTGCCCAAAATTTATTCTTTTCCTTAATCATCTTTTCCAAGATACTTTTCGGTGTTGAATTCCAATAAACCTTATACGTATTGGGTATAAAAACTGTCGTGACTATTTCTGGTGTCAGCTCCAATGCTTTTAAAGAGTCCTCAGAAGTAAAAAAAGCAACTAGCCATGCTGCACTAGGTTCTATTTTCTTAGCTATTTTCTTAGCAATATTTTCTGGCAGTCTTTCATTGGTCAGGACTATCTCTACTGGAGCTTGCTTTCCGATACGCAAATGATTGATTAACTGTCTGTTAGTCCACTTAGGCTGAATTGAAAAACGCCCAGATCTAACCGGTCGTTTATGGAAGGACATCCGCTCAGAAACCCATTCAAAATCTCCACGATTCAAGATAAAACCTTGCGTGTGAAGCGTGTCCAACAAGTCCGTATAGTTAGAACCTGATGGAATATAAAGAAATTCATTAGTTAATTTTTCAGGCACATTAGGTAAAAACAATTTCCTGAAATAATTATAGCCTAAGGCGCCTGCTATAAGCATCGCAAGGCTAAATAGGATGAAAATAGATCGCCAATTATAAGATTTTGGCTTCTTCTCTTTACTCATATACTTTTTTTTGAATAATTATAAAACGACGACAATATAGGAATATTTTAGAATTTTGAGTTAATTTACTTCAGCCCCTATTGCCATATTTGCCATTCTTGTAGCTATGTCTAATGTAAAGCAATAAAGCGATTATGATAACGACAACGGGTAACCAACCCCCTATTCTTTGACCAATTTTGAATTGCTCCCCAGTTGTATCTACCCCTGGATGGATAATCTTATTTTGAGCAAAAAGAGAAAAAGCGTAGCTGGACGCAAAAAGAATACTGATTGTCTTTTTCATCAATTATTTACTTTGGATATAGTTAAAAGGTTGGTAATCATGGAAGAAACAACAACGGCGTGTTTTTCTATTGTTCTAGACAGCTTGCAAAGCTAATTTAATTTTGGGATATAAAATATAAATTACAAGAAAAAATAAAAATTACCTATTTATATCACCTCATTCTTAACTAGCTTATTACTTTTGTGGTTACCGCAATTGAATTTTTTCTTCACTACAAAACTTTTTAAATGAAACGATTTTTACTCGTACTGAGTTTATTTGTGCTATGCATTGTTATGATGGATGCACAAGTCACTACCTCCACTATTTTTGGCAAGGTCGTAGATGAAAGTGGGCAACCACTCGAAGCCGCAACAGTGGTAGCCATTCACACCCCTTCTGGCACACAATATGGCACCTACACTGGAGAAGATGGTCGCTACCGTATTCCTAATATGCGTGTTGGAGGCCCTTACAACATTGAAGCAAGTTATATCGGATACACCCCGACAACTTTAGAAGATTATTATCTGACTGTTGGGCAAAAAAAGAAGATTAGTATTCAAATGAGTTCCGCTGCCATTCAGATTGAAGGGGTGACGGTGACGGCTAACAAGAATGCCATCATGAATGATGATCGGACAGGTGCTTCTACTAGCATTAGCCGTAATCAAATTGAAAAACTACCTACGATTTCTCGTTCTGCCAAAGACTTTACAAGACTAACGCCTTCTTCTGACGGCAACTCTTTTGGTGGACGAAACAGCAAAATGAATAACTTCACCTTAGATGGTTCCGTTTTTAACAATCCTTTTGGGTTGGACGCAGCGACTCCTGGAAGCCAAACAAATGCACAACCTGTTTCTTTGGATGCCATTGACCAGATTCAAGTGGATATCGCGCCTTATGACATTAGAATGTCTGGATTTACAGGTGCTTCTATCAACGCGGTAACAAAATCAGGAACCAATACTTTTAAAGGTTCAGTTTTCGGATTTTATAGAAATCAAGATTTAACGGGTAGTAAAGTTAATGGAAATGATATTTTTGTTCCAGATTTGACACATCTACAAACAGGTTTTAGTGTTGGAGGACCCATCATTAAAAACAAACTTTTCTTTTTTGCAAACGCAGAAATAGAAAGAAGAAGTGACTTGGGTAGTAACTTTTTGGCAAAAAGACCTGGCGTTGAAGGAACTAATGTATCTAGAATAAGCGCAAGTGATTTAGACCGGGTTTCTAACGTCTTAAATGACCGATTTGGCTATAAAACAGGTGCTTACGAAGGATACACGCATCGTACAGATAACCAGAAAGGTATCTTCAAATTGGATTACAATATCAATAAAGCACACACGCTTACAGCGACCTACAACTTTATGGATGCGAGTAGAGATAAAAATGCCCACCCCTCTGCCATAGGAAGAAGAGGGCCAGACCAGACTACCTTACAATTTGAGAATTCGGGATATACTATCAACAATCAAATCCATTCTGGCATCTTAGAATTGAAATCTAGATTTTCCAATACTTTTGCTAATAACTTACAAGTTGGTTATACCGCATTCAGAGACTCAAGAACACCGAGGTCTAGTCCTTTCCCGACCATCAATATTGCACAAGCAGGTATCCGGGGTATTGTGGCAGGTCATGAACCT
>CAYRVZ010000284.1:0-3578 GCA_964427815.1 uncultured Saprospiraceae bacterium
CAACTGTATCCTTAGTGTGATTGTACAAATCTTCATTACTAATGAAGCTAAGATCATAATTTCTCAAAATTTACTCCTATTTGATTTTTTACACATAACGTTTAAATCAGCGGTGCTCAAAAGCGGGGGGGGAGGAGGCGGTATGACAACATCAGATACCGTAATAACTCTAAAAGCTGAATTGTTCGAATAATCAAACTCAGCAATACTTCTATCAGGATTAACAATAACATATATATCTTTATTGCCCTCTGTAGTTGAACTCCAACTCTGTAATATGGTTGTACTAGTATTTTCCACTAGACCAGCAATTATATGGTTACCTCCTATTTGTATACCTGTACCTAAAGGATCACCTTCATAGAACTGTACAATGATGGACTCATTAGTTGTTTCGCCGTTATTATTGATTACGGCTGTAAGTTGAATATTCTCTCCTATCGCTGGAGTATCATTGGAAAATGTAATATTTGCTGCATTAATTTCTAGGTCAGTGGGTATGGATTGAAATTGTGTGTAACTATAAGCCCCTGTAATGTATGCATCCACAGAACTTATTGATGTGCCAGCTCCTGTATTTTGACCAATTATAAGTAAATCTTTAAGCAAATATGGACCATCTGTTTGAGATTGGCGTATTTTTTGACCGTCAAAGTCAAGAGATACTTGATTTAGACCTTCTATTAAAGAGATTGTCTTATTTACCCATTCTATTTCCTGTCCATTCGAAGCAACAAGGCGAGCTATGACCTGATAGCTTCCGGGCTTGATGATCTCCAATTCCAGAGTAATTCTTAGTAAATCGAAAAGTGAATCAGTATTGGTATCCACACCTTGATCGCCATTGTTTCCGGTCAAAACAACTAACGGTTGTTCAAAGTCATCTGAAGAATAGATAGTGGTTTCATATGCCAGCGCTCTATAGTCAATGAGCACAAACTGACTACCGATCCTAAAGCGCAACATCAAATCGGTAAGTTTCAGTAAGCCATCTACACCATTCTCATGTATTAGCGTGCCATCAAAATCAAGGCCTATATTTTGTTTTCCCGTATTTACAGAATTCAAAGGCACCAGGACTGTTTGAATAAAATGATCATTAGCCTCTTTGAGGCTACCAATAATCTCATAGTCGCCAGCTATCTTAATATCCACTTCTGCAACTATTGTCAATAGTTGTCAGCAAAACCATCATTGTCAGAATCGGTTGCGTTATCAGTGTAATTATTGGTAAATACAGAGTTATTTGTGATTACACTGAATTCGCCGTTGATTTGTCTTTGAATGTTGTTTCCTGCAGCAGAAATAATATAGGAGTATCTGCCGATTGCAGGAGGATTGTATATGTTCGTGTAAACACCATCATTTGCTACTTGGTCATCATGAGTTCCGTCATCATATAATATCGTCTGACTTTCACTTCCATCTACAGAAATAATTTTCGCAACAACTGTTACATTTGGAATTGCATTAGCTCCATCCTTAAGATAGGCGAAAACCGTTGCTGTCTCTCCAAAACTATATGTCGGTTTTTCAGTTCCGGCACCATATTCTATGTTACTTTTAAATTGCCATATCTCCAAAAAATAACTATCAGCACTTACCGATTGTACCAAAAAGTTCCACTCACCTGGAGTAGGGTTTTTAATAACATATCTGCGAGTAATACCAAAACCACTCTGTTGTTCACCAATCGGGGAATAAAAATTTCCAATGCTATCCGATAACGTAGAATCAAGCTGAGTTAATAAGGGATAGGTAATCTGAAAATAAGCCTTTTCAGTATCGCCCATATTAATAGTGTGTGTTCTGGTATTGCCTGGGTTAATAACGTAGCTTTCGCTCAAAATCAAACTTGTATCAACATCTTCAATTGCGGCACTCGTTGTTTGTGTCAGTTCGGATGATCTCATAGAAAATGCCGCGTTAAATGTTAGGTTACCTATTTGTTCTATTACCCAATTATAAGTTGGTTGGTCATTATGGATATTACCGTGACCTAAGCCCGGTGCAATCCGATTGACATTCGTTATCTCAGGCCAGGTAGTCTCACCACCAACACTCCTTGAGTTCACGATGATATCTGGACATCTGGCCTCAATTACATCTTGTTTTCCTTGACATGTTGGTGTCCATGGAAATGTCGCGCTATTTGTATCAACAACCCAATCTGCATCACCTATCGTTATTAATGTCGCTACCGCATTTTGCTCTACCGTATACAGTGGTAAAAATCTTTCCTCGTCGTTAAATATACCTCCGACTGGTATATGTATTCTTTGGTAGTTAAATCTATCCCTAAAATGACCTCGTTGTAGATCATCAGCACTACAGGATGTACCCAACGCTCCACTTCCCGCTCCATGATTAGGAGTAGCCAATTGAACTAAGGAATTTATATTATCACCATTACCATTGCGAATATATATTCTAGAGTCCACGCCCCCCCTACTATGAGTTACAAGGTTTACCTTTTCTACTCCATACATTGCCTTCACGTTTTCGACAATTTCACCTACATGTCTTGCATTATCATTAATACACCCGACTGACTCTGTCTCGTTTACTGCTGGCAAATAGAAAGGCGCATTATCAGCCACTAAAAACGGTGTAAAATTAGCCCATGTGTCTGGATCACCGCTATGTCCATGAATTAAAACAATTGGGTTAATGCCATTTATAACTAATGCAACCCAATCTATCTCTGTTGCCCATATATCATCTGCTTGGTTGGCCCGATCAATAAGAATCTCTATATCGTTATTGGCAGGTTCAACACTATTTCCATTCGCTGGCATTTGTGGAAACCTGATTTCACTAACCGGTATTGAGTAACTTCTCATACTCCATATGTTGTTTCCACTACTCAATGGGTCGTCTAATTGTTTACCATTAAATACAACGAGATCCTTCTCTGGATTTACCTCAGATCCTTGGTAATCGTCATCAACATCAAATACATTAATAAGCAATTTTGCTTCTTCCTCAATAATTCCTCGATCAATCATTCTCTGGAGATTACTTAGCCTACCATTTCCATCAACTTCACCAAAATATCGCGAAACTGGAAGAGTAATTCTTATCTTTCCATCTTGAACATCCTTTTTAAATATGTACTTATCTAAATCATCTCCTGTATCAACGATGAAAACAGCATCTTTTGGAAAAGTAGTCAATGATTCATATGGATTATTTCCAGAATTGCCAGTATAAGCGCTTCCTGATGTTTTGGCAGAAAACAAAGGGATTTGATTGTGTTTTGGAAGGTCGCCTGCCTTTGCAAAGATAATATGCGGCCATAACAACAAGCATGTAATCATAACGACAGAGATTGGTGCAATACTTAACCGAAGGCTAAAATTCAGCACAGGTATTTTCATGGTGTACTCCTAAGTAATATTGATGATTTTAACTATAGTAACAAACTTTCTGCAAGCCTAACGGCCAAAATCACCGGGAAAACAAAGCGGAAGGAGGCACGACTGTAGCTTTGTTTTTTCCGAGTGCATTTTATTTGTTAGACTTATGTTGATTTTCGTAATACTTTATCAAAAAAAGAACTCCAAAATGATTTCATA
>CAYRVZ010000285.1:0-3576 GCA_964427815.1 uncultured Saprospiraceae bacterium
GTGCCATTCGGTTTTCTTGCAAAGAGGAAAACCTATGGAAAGGTATTTTAAAAAGAACAAAATGTTTTGCGAAAACTTATTCCTACATCATTTTATTACGTCGGAAAAACAAAGCTAATATGGCAGAAATGATGATAGAAAGTAGAATAATACCGACAAAAGCAAAGGAATTATTTTCCAATCCGTTGGGCACATTCATACCGTAAAAACTGGCAATTAAAGTGGGCACCATTAAGAGGAAAGTAATAATAGTAAGGCGGTGGATGACTAAGTTCAAGTTATTAGAAATGATAGAAGAATATGTGTCCATCGTTCCTTTCAAGATGTGTGTATAGAGGTTAGCCATAGCTAGTCCCTGTGAAGCATCAATGATAATGTCTTCCAGTAAGTCTTCTAAATCTTCTTGCCCCCGAAGCTCTAGATGATCCGATCTTTTTAACTTTCTTTTTAGCAGTTCGTTGGCGCTCAATGCATCTACAAAATAAACTAAACTTTTCTCAATTGATAATAATTGTTGCAGTTCAATATTTTTACTAGTCGAATTAAAAAGTTTTTTCTCTATTTGATTTCGTGCGCCATTTAATTTGCGCAAGCTAGTCAAAAAACGATAGACATTATGCTCTAATATTTTTAATATAAAATGTTTTCGAAGAGCGATGTCCACCTTGACCCGGCCTTTGAAAAATAACTCAAGAATGGGGTTCGTATTATTAGAAATAGTGATGAGGTGATCATCCTCTGTTAAGATAATACCTAATGGTTCTGTTACAAATAAAACATCATCGCTTCGCTCTGTTTCTTTTTCAATAGCAACCGAAAAAAGTATGAGCTTTGCCTCATCCTCCCGCTCATATCGCGCCCGTTCCTCGGAGTCTAATGCATCCGTCAAAAAGTCAGGAGGTAAATTATGTTCTTTGGTGATGACTTGAATTTCATCTTGGCTGATGGGCGGGCATATATTGATCCAACAACCCGCAACTTGGTCCGTTACTTCGCTGAGCTTTCTATCTTTGGTTACGTAATACTGAATCATGACGGCTCATTTTTGGCAAAAAACCTTTAGGGTAAAAACGCTTTTATCTTCAAAAGGGTTGCAAATCTAGGACTTTTTGGGTACTTAGGTTAGATTTTTAGCCAGTAACCTTGAATTATTTTATAACCATATTATCAATCAATCTAACGTCCCCAGCCCAAGCTGCAGTAACGGCTACTAATGAGGCGTTATTTTGTTTCCCGGGTTGTAAAGTTTTGCCATTGATGATGGAAAAATATTCGGGTTTAAGTCCTTTCGCTTCGATTGCAACAAGCGCCTCTTTTTTAATTTTGGATAAGGAAATTCCTTTTTTTAGTTCAGCTTTCGCAAAACGAAGTGTAGCCGATAAGACGAGTGCTTTAGATTTCCACTCAGGAGAAAGTCTAGCATTTCGTGAACTCAAAGCTAGCCCTTTAGCATCTCGAACGATGGGACACATGATAAGTTTGGTTTTGATTTTTTCGGAAACGATAACTTGCCGGATGATGGCTACTTGTTGGTAATCTTTTTGACCCATAAATAGCGCATCTGGTTGTATGATATCCAATAGTCTATGAACGACCAAGGCAACGCCATTAAAATGACCAGGACGAAAGGCTCCTTCTAGCATTGTATCCAGTCCTTTGAGATCGTAGATTTTATCTTTATCAAACCCTTTTGGGTAAATTTCTCCGCTATCAGGCGCATACAAGATGTCATTATCAGCTTGCGCTAAAAGGCTGATATCAGCTGTCATTGTTCTTGGGTATTTATCTAAATCGGCGGCGTCATTGAACTGTGTTGGGTTGACGTATATAGAGTTGACGACAACATCGCACTCTTCTTTAGCGAGGGCAATCAAAGAAAGATGCCCCTTATGAAGCGCACCCATAGTCGGGACAAATCCTATTTTTTTTCCTTTTTTCGCAAGGGTATTCAAATATGCTTGCAGAGGGCCGTTTTGTTTAAAGATAAGCATAATGGTTGTAATTTAAGTTTTTACGGAGCGGATTTGCTGAGAGCAGAAAGGCAAATGTAGGCTTTTAAGCAAAAAAAACCTTATCTTTGCAACACTTTTACAAACTAAACATAGCTATAGAGATGGAGAAGAAAAAGATATTGTTCATATCACAAGAGATGGAGCCATACACAACTGGAAACCTTATTTCTACTATTTCAAATAAATTACCCCTGCACTTATATGATAATAATGCTGAATTAAGATTGTTAATGCCAAGATTTGGTGTTGTCAATGAACGCAGACATAGATTACATGAAGTCGTACGGTTATCTGGAATAAACATCATCATAGATGAAAGCGATCATCCTTTAATCATAAAAGTAGCTTCTTTGCCAAGTTCTAGGCTTCAGGTTTATTTTTTAGATAATGAAGATTACTTCAAACGCAAATTTGTTTTTGAAGGTAAAGAAGGGAAGCCCTTTGCGGACAATGGCGAACGTGGCGTTTTCTTTGCAAAAGGTGCTTTGGAGATCGTTAAAAAATTTGGATGGGTGCCTGATGTGATTCACTGTCATGGTTGGATGTCAGCTTTGGTCCCATTTTATTTGAAGACTGTATATAAGGACGAACCTTTGTTCAGGGATTCTAAGATTGTCTTCTCTGCTTATGACAGCCCAGATTATGAGGCAAAGTTTGCCAAAAATTATAAGGCTAAAGTGGCAATAGATGGATTAAAAGACGCTGATTTAGCCAAGTTTATGGTTGGAGATAAGTTTTCTTTACTCAAGGGGGGGCTAGAATATGCGGATGCTTTCGTAAAATCTGGCGATGCTTTCTCAAAAGAATTCTTGGAACAAATAGAAAAATCTAAGAAGCCAATGCTTGAGTTTACTGACCCTGAAGGTGATTATAATCAATTCGTTGATTTTTATGATAGCCTAGTAGAGGAAGTAGTATAGTTTTTATATCTTTACGATGCAGAAAACTTCTGGACACTAGCTTTGCTACTCAGACATTTTCATTAGTAGGCCTTAACAGTATAATATACTTACTTTCTTGGCGTTTTCTAGCCACTCATCAACACGAAGAGATTATGTCATTGACGACGACTCTTTAAGACCCAAATTAAATGAAGAAAAATAAATTGAGAAGGATAAACCTTATAGCATTGTTTGCTATGTTTTTAGTGCCTTTTTTATTCGTTCAGTGTACGAAGCCGACTACCTTAGGTGGAGACTTAGTGAGTTCTGAAGAAACAAACTTCTTTACAACCGATACTTTTGGTTTGTCTGTAAAGACAATACGGTCAACAGATAGTTTATTTGCTTTTATATATGGTACAAGTTCTATTGGGTTAGAGGCTTATTATTTGGGCGATATGTTAGATCCAGTGTTTGGAGAGGCGCAATCAGAAATAATCGCTCAGTATGGCCCTACTCCTGGTGATTATGCAGGAAATTTTGACGGAGCGACGGTAGATTCAGTGGTCTTGACGTTGGTTTTTGATTCTGCCAAGTTTTATGGCAACATGGACATCATGCAATCTATTGAGGTCTTGAGGTTAAAGGAAGCGATGCCAATCGATACTAGTTATTATACCAAC
>CAYRVZ010000286.1:0-3575 GCA_964427815.1 uncultured Saprospiraceae bacterium
CAAAATGCAGGAATAATAATTAATATGCTCCGTTTATTGACTAGCTTGCGCAAAAAGCTTACTTTTGAGCAAGCCCCTATTTTAGTTTTTAAAAAATAAATACATGAAGTATATCTTTGCATTTATTGCTTTGTTTGGTGTTGTACTAGGACAAGCACAGACGGTAACACCAGATGCGATACAATTTTCGGGGCTAGTGGTTACTGGGGATGAAAGCCACATTTTACCAGTGGCCTATGCAACTATTGCTGTAAAAGGAACCTCTAGAGGTACCTACGCCAATTACGCTGGATTTTATTCTTTGGTTGTTCGACCCAATGAAGTACTTATCTTTACCGCAATCGGTTTCGAGAATGTAGAATATACCGTTCCCGACACTATAGTAGGAAATAAATTTAATTATGTCCAAAACATGAAGGAAGAAGATGTTTTGCTTCCAGAAGCAGTCGTTTATCCTTGGCCCAGTAATAAATACCTCAAACAAGAATTTTTGGCCATGGACGTAAGCAATGATCTAGATGTCCGAATCCAAGAGAATTTAATGCAAGAAACCCTGGCAAATCTTAGAGTAGCTTTAGTCAGAGATGCGCATGAAAATGCGAGTTTTGCTTTGAGGCAAGAAACGGACAAGTTTTATTATCATGGTCAATTGCCCCCAAATTATATGTCCATCTTCAATGCTAATGCCTGGATCAAGTTCTTTCAAGCCATCAAAAACGGCGACTTTAAGGACAAAAGGAAAAAGAAATAAAAGGGAGACAGCTCAAATAAAAAGCCCATCATATTCAAATGATGGGCTTTTTATTTAGATTAGCAAGAAATCAATTTCCCAAAGGAATCTTAATCTCTTGCCCAGGAAATATTTTGTTTGGATTATCCAAGATGTCCTTATTGGCTTCAAAAATCTCCTTGTAGCGCATGGCATCACCATAGTAATGCTTGGCAATTCTAGAAAGAGAATCTCCTTTTTTGATGGTATAAGTTTCAAACTGAGGAGCTGGAACGTTTACTTCCAGTCTGTCATTAACACTGAATACCCCATCCACACGATTAATGGCATTAACGATGGCCAACCGATCGGATTCTGAAGTGACGATACCAGACACGGTTGCGGTGTTGTTAAAGAAGTCAACATTTAAATTGCTTACATTTAAACCCAAAGCAGCGATCGTATTCTCCAAAACCATTAATTTTGAATTGCGGATCATTTCATCCGCGTTCGAATTTACATTAGGTTTAGGCGCAGCAGGTGTAGTTGGTTTGCTTTTCTTTTTTAGGAAGTCAAATAGTCCCATTTTATTTAGTTTTAGTTGAAAGAAGAAAATGGGTTGCCGTATAAATACGATTTTCCCCAATTACCGATAGCAAAGATAGATGTTTTTATTATTTTATCACATATTATGTCTTGATTTTGTGTTTTTTATGTTTCAAATACTAATATTTTGTGTAGTTTTGGGGTGGAATACTGAGGAAGAGGGATTTATATAAAAAGTGGACGATTATAAAACCTGCCTTACTCTGTAAATCAAGTGCAACATTTTTGGTATAAGTTCAGTAAAACCACTATATTTGCGCTACTTTTGAAAAAGTGTACCACACGTTTTTATTATTAGCCACATTTTTGGCAACAGAAAGGAATTGTTGGTCAGCACATTAAGCCTTTTTTTTTGTAATTTATTCATTGGGAGCATTATCTTATTGCTCCTTTTTGGCATGATAAAATGAAGTTTAGGCAGTGACTGGCGTTCCCGCAAAAAGTTTTAAACGAATGCAAACTAAAGGATTGTTCAAAGTACTATTGATTTTATTAGCCCTTGTGTGCTTATATCAATATTTACTTATTTTCCCATCTAAGAAAGTTGAGAATAAAGCGCATGTATTTGCTACAGAAGCAAGTGCAAACCTCACTGACGCGCACGAAAAGGAGAGTGTATATAAAATCGCTAGAAGTAAATTTTTAGATTCAGCTTCTACAGAAGTCGCTTTTAGAATACCACTACTTAAAAGTTTTACTTATAATGAGTTAAAAGCTCAACAATTAAAGTTAGGCTTGGACTTGAAAGGCGGTATGAGTGCAATACTTCAAGTTGATTTGGGGAATTTCTTACTTGAGTTGTCAAAAGAGAATTTAGATAATCCAAACCCTGGCTTTAAGAAGTCGATTGACGAAGCACAGTTAGCGATGGCAAATGGAGGAGATTTCATTACGGCTTTTGGAACAGCCTATAAAAAGAATTCGACGGGTTTAAGCCTTGCAGATATTTTTAGCAGAAATGACCTTTTTAAGGAAGACATTAACTTTAAGTCCACTGATGCAGAAGTACTTAAATTACTAAGAGCGAAATCCAAAGAAACAGTAAAGCAGACTTTTAGCCACCTAGGCAAACGGATTGATAAGCTAGGAGTTGTACAACCCAACATCTCTTTGGACGAAAGTCGTAACCTAATCATAGTCGAGTTGCCAGGCGTTGAAAATCCGGCAACCTTTCGGAAATATGTCCAAACGACTGCTAAACTTGAATTCTGGAACACATACCGTATCAGCGACCCAGGTTTGGTACAGGCATTTAGTGCAGCAGATACAAAGCTAAAGGAGTTGTCTGGTGTTGCTACTACCCAACTGGATTCTGTCTTTGAAATGGAATATACTTATGATGATTTGGGTAACATCGTAGATTCTACTAAAGTAGCTAAAGTAAATCCTGCCCAGCAAAAGGGCGGTCCTTTATTTGCAAATTTAAGATTGCAGGTCTTTCAAGATGGAATTCCGGATTCGCCTGTGATGGGTTATGCAAATAAAAATCAACGGGATCGTATCTTAGAGATGCTGGGTAAACCAGAAGTGAAAAGCCTTTTTCCGCAAGATATTAGATTCCTGTGGGGGCAAAGTGCAATCGAAGTTAAGGGAGAGAGTATTGGATATCCACTATACGCAATTCAAGTTCCACCTAATGGAAAAGCACCTCTTGAAGGTGACCATATTACTCGGGCTGGTGTAACATCTGATCCGACCACTAGTGAGGTGATGGTTTCACTTGCTATGGACAACGAAGGTTCAAGGGTTTGGGGAGAAATGACCCAAGCCGCATTTAATGGAGGAAAAAGAGAAATAGGAATCACATTGGACAATATGGTTGTGTCTTCTCCTGGTGTACGTAATGGTGCAATTTTGGGAGGTAACACACAGATTTCAGGTAATTTTACCATTACTGAAGCCAAGGAATTAGCCAATATTCTTGAGGTTGGTAAATTGCCAGCTAGGGTAAATATAATCGAAGAGCAATTAATTGGCCCATCTCTTGGGGCGGATAACATCTCTAAGAGTTTTAATTCAGTTGCTTTAGCATTTATTCTATTGCTACTATTTATGGTGGCGTATTATGCTTTTGGTGGTGTCGTTTCAGTCATTGCATTAATAGCCAATTTGTTCTTCATTTTTGGTGCATTGGCTTCTTATGGTACAGTATTAACGATGCCAGGTATTGCAGGTATTATTTTGACATTGGGTATGGCTGTGGATGCTAACGTTATTATATACGAACGAATACGGGAAGAACTGAGGGCAGGAAAAGAAA
>CAYRVZ010000287.1:0-1301 GCA_964427815.1 uncultured Saprospiraceae bacterium
ATGCTAAGCAGAGGATGAGATTTAGGTTAGGGATAATCCTGATTCCGACAGGAGGATGGCACACAGAGGACACAGATTTTTAAGATTTTTAAGATTTGCGCTAAAGGAGATGGGAAACTCAACAGCAGTATTTTTTTTGAACGTACAGAGCAAAGTGACAAACACGTCACGCAGTATTAAAATATTTTATATGGGATAAAATGAAAAACACGTTTCTTTTGTCGTTTCCATAAAAAGACGCACCTTTACGGGAGGAAAGCCACGCAACTAAGCAGGGACTTTGTGCGTTACACTTTCGTTTGAAAAGATAAAAATACAAAAATTAGGTATGTCGCAAGAATCGAATGTAGCAGCAGTAGATAATTTAGCACGGTCTTATGAGGCTTTGGCAAAAGAGGTAGGCAAGGTCATCATAGGTCAAGAAGGGGTTGTAAAAGCCGTTATTATTTCTATGTTTAGTAAGGGTCATAGCCTTTTGGTTGGGGTGCCCGGTTTAGCGAAGACGCTCTTGGTAAGCACTATATCGGAAGTATTAGATTTAGAATTTAAAAGAATACAATTCACTCCTGATTTGATGCCCTCAGATATTACAGGGTCAGAGATTTTGGATGAAGATCGCCACTTCAAGTTTAATCATGGACCTATTTTCTCGAATATTGTCCTTGCGGACGAAATCAATCGGACTCCACCCAAAACCCAAGCGGCGCTATTGGAAGCCATGCAAGAACGTTCGGTTACTGTCAGTGGACAGAGGCACATGTTGCCAGAGCCCTTTTTCGTTTTGGCCACCCAAAATCCAATTGAACAGGAAGGAACATATCCATTACCAGAAGCGCAGTTAGACCGTTTTATGTTCAATATCAATTTGGACTACCCTTCTTATGAAGAAGAAGTGTTGGTTGTAAAAAACACGACTTCTCCTACAAACTATACGCTTAAGCACGTATTAACAGGAGACGAAATACTTGGGTTTCAACGATTGATTCGCAAGATTCCTATTACAGATAATGTATTAGAATATGCGGTAGGCTTAGTTGCAAAGACGCGACCCAATACAGATCGTGCCACGAGTGATGTCAATAATTATATTTCTTGGGGTGCCGGTCCTAGAGCTTCTCAATTTTTAGTCTTGGGTGCAAAGTGTCATGCGGCAATACACGGAAAATATTCTCCAGATATTGAAGATGTACAAGCCATCGCTAATTTAGTTCTTCGCCATAGAATTGTCCGAAACTACAAAGCGGAGGCGGAAGGCATTTCTGAAGAGGATATCATCCAAAAACTTCTTTGAACGCTAGATA
>CAYRVZ010000287.1:1401-3567 GCA_964427815.1 uncultured Saprospiraceae bacterium
GTATAAGAAACTAGTTTGAGGGTATATCCGTCGAGATTCCGACAAAGACTTGTATTTCTCGGTTTTAGCTGGAAAAATTTTCTATTTTTGTGTTCATTCTAAAACAATCCTATGCGTTTCTTACTATTTTTTTTTTTGATTTCGAGTTTTTTTGCGCAAGCTCAATCCTATATAGATCCTAGTCTATTAAATGAATTTTCCCGAAAGGAAAAAGTAGGCTTCATTGTACTCCTTTCAGAGCAAGCCGACTTATCAAAGATTCCCACTCTTATCCCGAAGAGAATCAAAGGTCAAATGGTTTTTGATGCCTTACGGCAAAAAACTAAAACTCAAGAAGAAATTATAAACATAATTAAGGCGGCTCATGCACAACATCGCTCCTTCCTAATGGTCAATGCCATCTATGTAAAGGGTGACCTAGTACTCGCCAAGCAATTAGCAAATAGATCCGATGTAAAAACGGTCATGTACGATGCGCCCGTCAAAGTAGAAGACCCCATAACGGTTGATTATATTAATGTTCAAAATAGAACAGCTGACCCCGAATGGGGCTTAAAAATGATAAAGGCGGATTCTGTTTGGTTAGACGGCATCAAAGGGGCAGGCGTTGTGATAGCAGGACAAGACACAGGATATGATTGGGAACATCCCGCCATAAAAGATAAGTATCGTGGCAATGGAGACACCCCTGTGCACGATTACAATTGGCATGATGCCATCCATACTAGTGATGTACATTATCCCGATTCTATTCCGAATCCATGCGGATTTGATGTGTCTTTTCCCTGCAATGATCATCCGCACGGTACACATACGATCGGCACGATGGTCGGCTTGACAGAAGATAAAACAATCGGGGTTGCTCCAGAAGCCAAATGGATTGGGTGTCGAAACATGGATCGGGGCTGGGGAACTCCTGCCTCCTACATAGAGTGTTTTGAATTCTTTTTGGCTCCGACGGACCTAAATGGCAATAATCCAGATGTCAATCAAGCTCCTCATGTCATTAATAATTCTTGGGCTTGTCCAGAAGTAGAAGGATGTAACCCTGAAAATTTTGAAATCATGGAAATGGTTGTCAATAACTTAAAGGCTGCTGGGATTGTCGTCGTCGTTTCGGCTGGAAATTCTGGTGGCAACGGCTGTAGCTCAATAGTCACTCCCGCAGCAATTTATGAAAATTCATTTTCTGTCGGCGCTACTCGGTTAGTTAATGACTCAACAGCTTTTGTAGATTCTATTGCAAGTTTCAGCAGTCGTGGACCCGTTAATGTGGACGGTTCAGGACGACTCAAACCCAATGTTTCTGCACCTGGACAAGCCGTTTTATCTTGTATACCTGGCAACAAGTACGCCGCTTATAGCGGCACAAGTATGGCCGGCCCCCATGTAGCAGGAGCTGTCGCACTGATCATTTCAGCTAATCATGAACTAGCTGGACTGGTCGACACCATCGAATATATCCTAGAAACAACTGCCGACAAAAAACAAGCGGTAGATACTTGTGGCGGCGTACCAGGAAATTTAATCCCCAATAACACCCATGGTTTTGGGCGTATTAATGTCTATAAGGCGGTACAACTTGCCCAATCCATACAGATAAGTGGCAACCCGACTGAAGTATTAATGACGATGCGACCTAATCCTACTAGCGAACAGTTAGAAGTAATTCTAAAAGGGGATGTAAAGGGAAAATTGTTTTTCTATGATCTACTGGGACAACTCGTTCAATATAACACCATTCATCAAATTAAAAACACGATAGACGTATCTCATTTCGTAGCGGGGACCTATTTTGTTTTGTTTACTAGTCCACAACATCAAGAAGTAAAAAAGCTCATTATCCAATAATTTTTTTGTGAAAAAAATCGTCCTTTTATTTTTAATTCTTAGCTATACTTTTAGGGCTAACGCCCAAAATCTAGATACGGCTCAATTTCTGGTTGTTCAAGATATTGTAATTGAAGGATTAAAGAAAACAAAAAAATACATTGTTCTAAGAGAGCTGGATTTTGCGGTGGGAGACACGCTCTTAATTGCGGACTTACCCGACATCTTTGCCCGAAACAAGAAATGGTTTGTCAATACAGATCTATTCAGATCTATACAATTTAATATCGGGGATTGGGATTTTGAGGAGCATGGGGCGGTTATTAAATTGGAATT
>CAYRVZ010000288.1:0-3540 GCA_964427815.1 uncultured Saprospiraceae bacterium
GAAGATGAGGATGGAAACTCAGTCGTGGGTATGGCTGAATTTATTATCGCCAAGCATAGAAATGGACCGACGGATACTGTTAAGCTTCGGTGGATTGCAGATTATGCAAAATTTGCTGAATACGAAGAAGTCAATTTTGAAAATATGCCCGCTGGATTGACTAATGCCCCAAATGCCATCACTAGACCTTCTAAAATGAACGATGACGACGTAGGGGACATGCCTTTTTAAGACTGGTGGGCGGCTGTTGGGTTGGGGCGTTGCAATGCAACGCCCCAACACGTTATTTAGAATTTATTTTCATTTTAGTTACGCTGATTTTTTGATACAAATCAATGCCATTCGTTCAATTATAAAAAAATGATAATATCACGCTTTTAACTGTTGCATCTAACTAAGAATAAACATTTAATACATTTATATTTTTCAAATATAATTATTATTTAAGTTGTTTTTTATCTACAAAGGTCGCAAAATCAACGCATCATCAAGTCACAAGATCCCTGTATTGTCACCTGAATATTTGCATTATACAATTTTATGCCCTTATCTTTGTGGCTCACATTGAAAGATGATTTGTTCATAAACTCCTCTCCCTTGCAAACCTACCCAGGTATCCCTACAAACCATTGAACACGAAACACTACAAACTAACACTATGAGGAGCCTTATTATTATTGGCATATTTGCTACAAGTATGCTAATCTCGACACTCTCTGCCCAAACGCCTGTTTTTGTAAACAACGCACCAACAACAGAAACAACGACGAATGTCGTTCGTTCCTATTCTACGATTGATATTACTAGGGACTTGAAAAAAATTAAGTCCGTGGTACCCATGAAAGCAGAAGGTTCAGTCCTTCGCATCATCCGCCGTTACCTTTATGACAATAAAAGTCATACAGAAGAAATGATCGGGCGTGCCTATTTGTATTTTCCGATGATAGAAAGATTGATGGCAGAACACGATGCTCCCGAAGAGATGAAGTACTTAGCCATTATTGAATCTTCTTTGAAGCCCGTTGCTAAATCAAGAGTAGGGGCGCGTGGTATGTGGCAATTCATGCCTGCCACAGCACGTGAATATGGATTGGTCATCAATGAAGTAATAGATGAACGTCTAGATCCAGAAAAATCAACAGTAGCGGCCATTCGCTATCTAAAAAAAGCAAATAATCGTTTTAAGAGCTGGACACTTTCACTCGCTGCTTATAATAGCGGGGGAGGGCGAGTCAATCGGGCTGTTAGACGTGCGCATTCCAAAAACTTTTGGAAATTAAAACGTTTCTTACCGAAAGAAACTAGAAGCTATGTGCCTGCATACATTGCCGCAAGTTACGTGATGAAACACTACAATGAATACGGTCTCAACCCTGTTTATCCGTCACGTGACATGTACCTGACGACTAAGATTAAATTGAATAAAGGTATTCAGTTGCACAAACTTGGAGAAATCATCGGTGTAAAATACCGTATCTTACGGGATTTGAACCCTCAGTATTTTACGGGTTATGTTCCGGCCAAGTATGAATTTAATGTTCCTGAAAGTGCGAATGCCTACATAGAGTCCTACTTTAATTTGGAGTCGCTTCATGATGTTCCTGTGAATGTTGGCTTTTCAAAAGTGAATCACTTAGTCACTCATGGACAAAAACTTTGGGATGTAGCTAAGCTTTATCATTGTACACCCCAAGCAATCATGGACTGGAATGGCTTGACTACGAATCACCTTACGGAAAATACTTCTTTGGTTATATATAAGCCAGCCTTAAACCAAGGGCCTACGCCTATTTATTCTTTACCAACTAAGAGAAAAAATAACGTAAAAGTACTGGACAAGCTACCTAAACTTCCCGCAAATCTTGAGATACAACAGGGTAACAACTCTAAAGCAACAAATCTTGTTCAGCCAGACAAAATGCGTCGGACCAAAATAAAGAAATACACCATCCGTAAAACCACTTCGCTATATGACATGGCAAACTGGCTAGATATGGATCTCGATGTTCTTTTAAATCTAAATAAGGATTTGGTGAAGTCTAATCGCCTAAGTCCAGGTACTATCATTACCGTACCAGGTAATTAATGTCCTTTTGTAAAGTGCTGAAGCATGATGATTTCTTTTCCATTGAGATGTCGAAACCATCCACGCTTCAAATCTTTTTTTGTTAGACCCGCAAAATAGACCCTATCTAGTTTTTCTACTTTGTAGTCTAATTGCTCAAAAATACGTCGAATTACGCGATTCCATCCTATGTGAATCTCTATTCCAACGTTATTTTTGGGCTTTTTTGATATATAGGAAACGCCATCAACCGCCGCTATGCCTTCTTCTAGCTTAATTCCTTTTTTTATCTTAGCCATGTCTTTTTCCGTAAGGGGCTTGTCTAATGTCGCATGATATAGTTTTTTTACTTCGCCAGATGGATGACTGAGCCTATTCGCTAAGTCCCCATCATTCGTTAATAATAGCAATCCAGTCGTAGCTCTATCTAGTCGTCCCACAGGAAAAATTCGTTGCGGTACTTTATCGCCAATCAAATCCAACACCGTACGGCGACCCCGCTCATCTTTGACCGTCGTTATCGTCCCTTTTGGCTTATTCATTAGAATATATACTTTATCTAGTTGTGGGTGTAGTTTTTTACCTTGATAAGTAACTACATCTTTCTTAGTTACCTCATACCCTGGGTTGATATTTACTTGACCGTTCACTTTGATTTGTCCGCCTTTGACTAATTCTGCTGCCTTTCGTCTAGAACATACACCAGAGAGTGCTACATATTTATTAAGTCTGGTTTTATCCGCAAGAACTTGCATGGATTTAACGGGCTTATTTAGTAGGTTAAAATCCTTTCCAGGCCGTTTTTTCTTTTTAACCTTATCTCTTTGTCCTCTGTGAAATTTTTTCTTAGCCATGGTTTTCTTGCATTTGAGCGATTATGCCACAAAGGTACGCTAAGTTTTGCTGTTCGTTGGAAAGAATAACTTCGTTGATTCCTACTTATCGAACTTTCCAAAAGTTTGTAACTTTTGGGGTGCAAGCTTTATTTTCTCCCGACGGGTTGTTCGCCACTTTTAAGCAATAAACGGGTCGCCTCTCTTCGTTAAGAAGGTATCAGTAGGGAATTTGGGGTAATTAGGTTTCGAGGCTTGCGCAAAAACACTTACCGTTAACGGTAGTAATAGAAACCCAGAACTTTTCTTTCAACTTATGATCGTGCCCCAACCAAAAAAGAGGATATGGACAGCATTTGACAAAATGGAATTAAAAACGTGTGACCTAAAGATTCAATCTTACTTCTAATTTTCGGTAAACTTCCTCTAGTTTTTCCTGATAGAATAAAACGGATTGGCTATCCATGCTAAATTGAGCGTTCATTCTTTTAAACCGGTCAATAGTTTCGATTGGCGCCTGATTAAAATTCATTTCTTCTACTTTGAGTAGGTACAACATCCTCCTGACTTTTTCTTTATGCTGTTCTTGTAGGTAATCATGTTTCGTTTCTTTCTATTTGGGTTGCCCAATGTAAAATAAAA
>CAYRVZ010000289.1:0-3530 GCA_964427815.1 uncultured Saprospiraceae bacterium
CTAACTTGTTGTAAATCAAAAACCATGAAACTTAATTTTCTTTTATTTTTTATCATAATGGGCTTGATAGGGTGCGAAAAAGACATAGATAGTTTTACGGCTTATACACAGACGGCTGTCGAATGGCCTGAGGTGCTTAAACTAAAAACGTCCTCAAAGCACTTTCTTGCCGAGGAGGATAGCGAGATTCGATTAGGATCTGGTGAAATGATTCTTTTTCCAGCAAATTCCCTCGTCGATCTCGAAGGGAATCTAGTGGTTGGAAAAGTGGATTTGAGTTTAACTAAAATAGGCAAAAAAGCAGATTTGATTTTTGCTTATCTTAATTCCAATTCTAATAGTAAGCACCCATTGGAGCATCACCACATCATTCAAATAAAAGCCTACCACAATACCCAAGCGGTTGCCATTGCGTCAGGCAAAAAAATTATCGTTAAATCCCCAACGGCTTATTCGATTGCTCAAGGAGGAGCGTGGCAAAAGGCAAGTCAGGAGCCCAATGATTTTAAATGGGCGCCTTCTTTTAATCAATTGAAAAAATCTGATTGGACGGTCGAAGGGCAAAACTATTCAGGAGTGGAATATACAACCAATAAGCTAGGTTGGGTTACGGGGGCTTCGGAGATAACTACTGACCATAAATTATGCGTAAGCTTGCCCGAAGGATATAATCAAGCCCAAACCAAAATGTATTTTGTTTTTGCAGATAAGTTTACCGTAACGGAAATGAAGCCTTTTTCTGATAGTGATAAATTTTGTACGTTTGTACCCGACAAGACCAAGGGAAATATCATCATCATCAGTCAAGATGGAGATTCATTCAAATACCAAAATGAATCGATTACAATGACAGCCGAATTGCGGTTTTCAGCTCAACCCATCAATACGGTTCTAGAAAGTATCGTTTTGGATTTGAATAAACTGTAAACCCAGATTGGACATCCTAACTAATGCTATTCCTTCGCTCACTTTAATTTCTATGTAGGGTTGTAAGTTCAGGCATGATAAAATGCGCAAAAGACCCTAAAGCAGTCTTTTTACCCTAGCTCATTCCCGAACCAATAGTTGGAAACCATTTCCATGAATGTTCATTATTTCGATATTAGGATCACTCTTCAAATACTTACGTAACTTAGTTACAAATACATCCATGCTTCGAGCTGTGAAGTAATTATCCTCTAACCAAATCTTGGTTAACGCTTCAGAACGAGGCAAAATATCATTAATATTCACTAAAAACAATTGCAATAAATAGGCTTCTTTTGGCGAAAGCTTCGTGTCAATTTCACCATTATTAAAAGATAAAATTCGATTTTTGAAATTAAAATGAAAACGCCCAAACGAAAACTCATCTGGCATTTTTGTATCTACTTTCTTAATAGACCGTTTGAATACATTTTGAATACGCAATAATAATTCTTCGGAGTTAAATGGTTTGGTGATATAGTCATCCGCCCCAATCTTTAAGCCTTGAATAACATCTTCTTTAAGCATTTTTGCCGTCAGAAAAATCAAGGATACTTCTTGATCCTTTTCTCGAATCAATTTGCCCAGAGAAAACCCATCCATCTTGGGCATCATGACATCTAAAATACACAATTCAAAATCTGCTTTTTGAAATTGTGTCCATCCAGCTTCTCCATCCGTAGCCAGGGTGACGTCATAGTCATGCATTTCTAAATAGGACTTTAATACATCCCCAAAATTCAAATCGTCCTCGACTAATAAGATGCTATGGTTTGTGTTTTGCATAAATACTTGGTTTGTAATGCCGCTCCTAGTGGCTGTTTTTTGGAAGTGTCAAAATAAAAGTGCTGCCTTTGCCCAATACACTTTCTACTCCTATCTTTCCCTGATGTAGTTCAACAATGGTTTTTACATACGACAAACCTAGCCCAAATCCCTTCACATCGTGCCGATTGCCAGTATGTACCCTATAAAATTTTTCAAAAATGTGTTTTTTAGATTCCCGACTAATGCCTATGCCGCTATCTTTTACTAAAACTTGGATTCCTTCTGTTACATTGCGTGTTAAGATAGAAATATTTGGATTTTTTGGTGTATATTTATTCGCATTGTCCAATAAGTTGTGAATAACATTGGATATATGCGTCTTATCTAAGTCTAGGATGGTATCTGTCGCGCCCAGCGATACACTAATTTTTCCACCTTTTTTTTCTACTTGTAAGCTGATATTCTTAACAGCCGTTTGGATTATTTCATGTAAGTCAACAGAAACACGATGGATTTGGAGGTCTTTATTTTCCGCTTTAGCCGATCGTAAGACTTGTTCTACTTGGCGATGCATCCGCCTATTCTCTTGGCTAATAATTTCCGTAAAGCGTTTGACTTTTTCAGGATTATTTATAATCATTGGATTAAGAATTGAGTCAGCTGCTAAAGAAATAGTCGCAATTGGTGTTTTAAATTCATGTGTCATATTATTCATAAAATCGGTCTTCATCTCCGAAATCTTCTTTTGTCGCAAGATGATGAATATCGTATAAGAAAAAATAAACATAATGATACTCGTAAATAAAACAGCCGCAATCACAAATGGGTAAAGTGTGGAACGGATGTAGTTTTTCTTTTGAGGAAACTCCACATATAACATCCCAGGAGGATTATTATCCTGTGTAAAAAGATAAGCCGCATACAAAGATTCATGTAAATGAGCAAACCGCTTTTGGATATGCTGATTACTACCATCTATTAAGTAATGACCATTATATATGACAAATTCTTTTTTAGCATTTGAGAAGATTCCATAGCGATAATCCAAATTGATGCCGTGATTGGATATTTCCTTTTGGAAAAAAGATTCTAATTTTTCGACAGGGATTCGTTGTTCCAAAGGCGTTTCCTGAAGCCCGTCATTCAAAGATTCAATGGCAATGAACTTGTCCTTTTTGTCCTCTTCATTGATTAGATCTAGTAAAGAAAAATTAGCACTGGCCTCTTTCTCAATTTCCTCTGCCGAATATCCATTGATAGCGACAATCACATTCTTACGTTCATTATCCGCAAGGAGGCTAGATACATTGCCGATTGCCGCAAAAACACTTTTATCAAACTGTTCGGTATTTAGCTTGATGCCCCGCTTAATAGAATAGACCTGCAAATAGATGATCCCTGCTAAGGCAATCCCCATAATGCTAATAATCCAAAATATTTTACGTCTAGTCATATCCTACTATTAAACCTAAAAATACTAAAAATATAATACTTATCGTTTGCTTACGCCAAATCTAGGGTAGAAATCCCGCTTTTTACCCTAAAAAGATAAAGTTTAACAGGAATTTAACCCTTTTATAGGCATTTCAGATCATTCGAAATGCGCGCATTCAATCGTGTTTTTCGTACTTTCTAAAAGTTACCACTCAAGAAAAATCAACCCAAAATGGGTTCTTACATCCATAAAAAGCCCAACTTAAAGCACATTTTCCTTATTGTAATAAGATTATAGGCGAAAAGAACCAAGTTTTATTGGTTTTTCTTTGAAATTCAAAAAATACATTATACCTTCGCTC
>CAYRVZ010000290.1:0-3502 GCA_964427815.1 uncultured Saprospiraceae bacterium
TATGTCTTTTAACCTTAGCAATGATAAGATCTTAGGATTGGAAGATATTATAAGAACTTTATCGAAAGCAAAAACGGATGAAAAAATCTCTGGGCTACTACTAAGTGGTTTATATACGACTAACGGCAGTGCAACCAATACCCGTTTGCGCAAAGCGATATTGGATTTCAAAGATTCTGGGAAATTTGTTGTTGCTTACGCCAAATACTATTCTCAAAATGCCTATTACATGGCTTCTGCCGCTGATGAAGTTTATTTGAATCCACTAGGTAATGTAGAGTTGAGGGGATTTGCACGAATGACGCCGTTCTTCAAAGAGGCGTTAGATAAGTTGGGCGTAAAAGCACAGGTTTTTTATGCCGGTAAGTTTAAAAGCGCAACAGAGCCTTTTCGTTATACCCAGATGAGCGAACCGAGTAAGTTGCAAGTGCGTCGTTATATGTCTGGTTTATATGATGTTTTTATTTCGGACATTGCGAAGTCAAGGGAGATGACAGAGGTGAATTTACGTCAGGTGGCGGATACGCTTTCGCTAAAACAAGCCGATCAAGCACTTGCGATGGGCTTGGTTGATTCTTTGTTCTACAAAGACCAATTACAAGCGAATATACGAACTCGTTTGAGTATTGAAGAGGACGAAGATATTCCGGTAATGATGGTCGCTGATTATTTTAATTCTATAAAATGGAAATCAACAGGCAAAGATAAAATTGCGGTCGTCTATGCGGAGGGGAGTATTGTAGATGGAAAAGGAGGCGTTGGAAAAATAGGGGATAAACAGTATGTTAAAATTTTGCAGGACATCAGGAAAGATGACAACATAAAAGCATTAGTATTAAGAATTAATTCGGGTGGAGGTAGTGCGATGGCGTCTGAAAATATTTGGCGTGAAATAGAATTATTAAAAGAAAAAGGAATTCCTGTAGTCGCGACAATGGGAGATGTCGCTGCATCGGGTGGGTATTATATAGCTTGTAATGCAGATAAAATATTTGCAGAAAAAAATACAATTACAGGCTCTATTGGTGTCTTTGCGATGATTCCGAATACTAAAGAATTTATGAATGATAAATTAGGTATTTATTATGATACGGTTTCTACGAACCCCAATGCGGTACCCATTAATGGATACTACGCAATAGAAGGACAGAATGCCATCATGTTTCAAAACTTAATTGATAATATGTATCAAACCTTTTTGGAGCGAGTAGCAAAAGGCCGAAACCTGTCTGTTGACTCAGTGCATTCAATGGCACAAGGACGCGTATGGACGGGTGTAGATGCCTTGTCTATTGGCTTGATCGATAGTTATGGGGGCTTGGATGCAGCGATAGCAGAGGCGAAACAACTAGCTGGAATCGAAACGAATAGGTTAGCTGAATTTCCTGTAGTGAAAACGAAAATAGAACAATTGTTAGAAGATTTTACTGGAAAGAAAGTAGCCACTTCATTTAGCGAAGAAATCCTTAAAGAAGAATTGGGATCAGAGATGTCAGAGATTTATCTACAGCTGAAAGAGATAAAAGAAATGGAAGGTATTCAGATGAGGTTGCCTTGGAGTATTGAACTATAAAAGATGAAAGTATTAAAAATATCATGGGAGGCAATACGACAGGCTTATTATCAAATGGCATCCAATAAGATAAGAACGTTTTTGTCATTGTTGGGTATTGCCGTGGGTATTTTTTGTATTGTTGCTGTTTTTGCCGCAGTAGATTCTCTGGAGAATAAAGTAAAGGGGAGTTTAGAATCCCTGGGATCAGGGATTGTATTTGTGCATAAGCTCCCTTTTGCGGAAGTAAATAATTCGAACTTTTATAAATATATGCGGCGCCCCAATCCATCTTTTCGGGATTATAAATTATTAAAAGATAAATTGAAAGGAGCTGATTTGGTGGTTTATAGTGCCAAATTAGGTCGGAAGACTTTTCGCTATAAGGATATTGTGATGTCGGATGTTTACTTATCGGCTGTAACCGAAAAGTATGCAGATTTATTTGCTGCAGAATTTGAGCATGGGCGTTTTTATTCCTATTCGGAGTATCATGCTGGGGCTAGTGTCGCGGTTATAGGGGCAAAAGTAGCAGAAACACTTTTTGGGACACTCGATGCAGTGGGGCGAAAGTTTAAGTATAAAGGGGCTAGTTTACGGGTTATTGGTGTTTTCAAAAAAACAGGGAATGATCCTTTTACGATTGATAACTATGACCAATTAGTGATTTTTTCGATGCCGTTAGCCGCTCGAATAGCCAATCTGAAAACCAATTTTTTTGGTGGGGGCGGTTCTTTGATGCTAAAGGTAAAAGAGGGCGTGGATATTGAGGATATGAAAGGCGAAATTACCGCTAAATTAAGAGCCATTCGACATTTACGTCCGAAAGAAGAGGACAATTTTTCGTTGAATACCATCACGATGATTACGAATATGTTGAAAGGCGTATTCTCGGCTTTGAACTTGTCAGGCTTTATTATTGGCGGCTTTGCGATGTTGGTGGGGATGGTTTCTATTGCCAATATTATGTTTGTTTCGGTCAAAGAACGCACAAGTATAATCGGTGTAAAGATGGCATTAGGTGCCAAGCGTTGGTTTATTCTATTAGAATTTTTGGTGGAATCAGTAGTCTTGAGTGTTTTGGGAGGTCTGTTGGGTTTGGGATTGGTTCGAGTGGCGGTTATTTTTATATCGAAGGCCTTTAATTATGATATAGGTCTGTCCGCAAGTAACATCATGACGGGTATTTTGATATCGGGTATTGTTGGGGTATTAGCTGGGTTTATCCCTGCTTATCGGGCTTCGAGATTAGATCCAGTGGAGGCCATTCGAGGATAAAGGTTTAAGCACAACCCAACCTTTTTGATAGTGAATACCGTCAATAAAGAAAAGTCAATATGAAAAAATACATTGCCTTATCAATAGTATTAATAAGCTTATCTTTTTGTACAAAGAAGAAAGAGGAAGATATTACTATTTCGATTCCATGTTGTGTCCAGGACATTCTTGCGGTGAATGACACCCTTCTCCCTATCCTTAAAGTAAAAACTCAAGAGGTTGATGGTGTTTTTCACTACTGGTTGCAGGATGATGCCAGAACATTTGATGGGGCAGAACTGGTGGTCAATGACCAGTGTGATACCATTTGTACGATTGGCGGTAGGTTTACGAATACTTGCTCGAAGCAATATGACGCGGAAAAGTGGGTCGTTATTTGGACGAAGTGATCACGTAGGAGCAAAGTAATCCTTCAGCCATTTCATTGCAGCTTAATGCTTCTTTAATTGATTCAGCTATCATGGGTCGTTCACTTTTTTCTAAATCATTGATTGTAAAAAATTTCATTAGTATAAGCATTTTTCGCCAACAACTCTGGATAGATACTCAAAATTTTCTGCTTCCAATTCCTGATTCACCATGCTAGAAAATACACTTTGGAGTTAAAAGGAAGTAGAGTCCTATCAGCCTCTAATAACTTTTCTCTAGGATCTAATCTCGAAGCCCGATAAG
>CAYRVZ010000291.1:0-3499 GCA_964427815.1 uncultured Saprospiraceae bacterium
CTTTTTTGAAAAGTGGTTCAATATTGCCGTTGCAGAAGACTTCGCATCTACTTGATACTTAGACAACATGGGTAATACTGCTGCTACCGGCATCTGATTGAAGTTAAAATACTCCCAAGTCAATTCTGTACCTTTGGCTTTTGCTTTCGCAATAGCTTTAGCAGGCGGCTGTTCGACTTTAAGTGGAATTGCGTTTTCAAAATTAGGCTTATCTTTCTCATCCAGTAAAGCAAATAAGGCTTCGCGAGTTGCTGTGATTTTGGCCTTTAATTCTGCCCCGCGAGGTTCAATTTTAGGCTTACCAGGCTGCTCAAGCCCTTCTACTAACAATTGCATTGTGGCTGCCGCGTCAGAATATCCAGCTGGGTGACCCGTAACTGTATCCTGTCCTCCTGACATTTCCACTAATTCAGTTCTTAGGCCGGCTACATACGAGTTAAAATCTTCTACGATATCAAGCGCTTGTTGTGCTTTCACTTTGAAAGGTTCTTTGTCTTTATAGACTTCTACTTGTTTTTCAATACCCTTCATGATTTGTGCGTTTGAAGCACTTACAATGGATTCGCTATTTACGTTTCCTTTATCTAGGGTATAGAATGCATTAAAAATTTCCGCTGACAAGCTTAATGCTAACATGGCCGTGAGTACTAAGTACATCAGGTTTATCATTAGCTGCCGCGGTTCCTTTGGTATTGACATAGTTTAATCTTTTTAATTTGAGAGAATTATTTCGATCGAAATGATAATTAAACTGGACGATTTGGATTCATCGCAGCTAACATATTACCATAAACACTATTCAATGACCCTAGGTTATTATTCAAAGATCTCATATTTTCTTTATAACGCTGTGCATCTTCAGTCGTTTCCGCAAGGTGCCCCATTGCTTCATTTAACTTACCGTAGAAGTTACCCATTGCTTGAATTTGATCAGAAGCTCCAGAAAAGTCCGCATCTTGTAGTGCCTTTAAAGAAGACATGCTCTTAGACATGATTTGCAGTTCACCAAGCATTCCGCTTAATTTTTCTTCTACGACTGGACCATTCAATGCCACACCACCAGCAGAAGCAGAAGCACCACCTGTGGCGATAGGTTGTACGTCCCCATCATATCTATCCAATCCTGGATATAATTTTTCCCAGTAGTAATCAGGCTCTGGCCCTATAATACCTAAGAAAGCAAAAATAGCTGCCTCTACAAGCATACCTATTGTCAACATCAAACCTGCACCTTCCCAGTGCATGATTTTGAAAAGAGCGCCTAACAAAACGGCCGCTGCACCTAGTCCTATGACTAGGTTCTTAAAGTACTTAAATCCTTTTGAATGAAGAAAACTCATTTTTTTAAATTTTTCGGTTACCAATTAAATTCCAATGCCAAATGTACACAAAAATGGCTAACTGCCACATGTACAGCGTAAAAAGTATGTTTATTTTTGAAAATATGAGTAAAAATAGCAGAATGTGGGGTTAAATCCCGAAGTTTTCTCTAGACTGCTTTACTCATGTATGATTAAAAGTCTTTAGCAGACCGTCCTAAGAATGATAAGGCACATCTGAATCCGATATAAGACTTAGTGGTATCTTGAAATTCCCACGATCTTGTACCTGTTTCAAGGAAGTAACCAACATCTTTCCATGAACCTCCACGGACAACTTTTCTCTTATGGGCCTCAGGCGCTTCATCATCAGCAGCAAAGCGCACATCTGGGTTTAAGTCGTGAATGAATGAGTATGAGTTTTCATAAAACGCAGACTCCGTCCATTCTGCAACATTACCAGCCATATTAAATAGTCCAAAGTCATTTGGATAGTATGCATCAGCTTTTACTGTGTACAAACCACCATCTTCTGGATAATTACCACGCCCAGGTTTAAAGTTTGCCAATAAGCATCCTTTAGAATTTCTTAAATAGTAATCTCCCCAAGGAAACCTTACCAAATCATGACCTCCTCTAGCTGCATATTCCCATTCATGTTCAAATGGTAATCTAAAATCTTCTGAGTTTAATGCGCCATTTTCGGAGTAAGAGTCCCAAAGTAAAGTCCTCCAGTAAGAGAATGCTCTAGCTGTTTTCCAGCTTACACCCACAACAGGATAATCGTCAAACGCTGGATGCCAAAAATAGTTACGTGTCATCGGCTCATTATAAGAATATGCAAAGTCTCTAATCCAAACAAGCGTGTCAGGATAGATATTTGTCTCCTCTTTATGCAAGAAGTCTGTACGGGTTTGGTCTGGAGAAGCATGTGCAGCAGCTTTCCAGTCATACCATTGATATTCAAATCTCAATTGAGAGATATCTAGTTCTTTTTTACCTGCAAAACGATCATCTCCTTGATAAAACATATCCTCAAGGCTTTCGTCTGCATAATCCAATTCTTGATCCCAATCAATCGTGGTATTACCGTCTTCATCTTCGATGAAGTGATCCATCATTGAATGCGCCATAGAATCCACGACATATTGTGTGAATTGTCTATACTCATTATTAGTGATTTCTGTATCATCCATGTAGAATCCACTAATGGAGATGGCTTTATTTCTTGAAATCATCGTACCTGTGATATCTTCATCACCTGCACCGATATGCAATCTACCTGAAGGAACATTTACCATCCCATGCGGGTTGATACCTTTCCAAGAAGGTCTATCTAAGACCCCTTGTAATTGACCGTTTCCTTTACGACCGCATGAAGAAAGACCTAGTACCAATACTAGACCAACGATTAAAAACTTTGTTAAATTTCTCATTTTGACACCCTAATTTTCACATTTTTAAAATTACTGGAATGTGTATTTGAATTATAAAGTAAACAACATCCACTTATACAATCCAAAAGGAAAAGCAAAAGTAATAATAATTTTGCTATCCGTACGCATCCCAAACGACAATATTCATACCAATATTCTATTTTGGACTAAAACCATCCTAGAACACCTCAAAAAAACGGGGATTATAAATTGATTTTGGTAATTTGCCTTGACCTATTTGTTTATTAAACACATAAGTCAAAACCAGTTCGTGATTTGCATCAAAAACATTTCTCAGTGGTTGAATATTGTATTCATAGGAATAAAAGAGCTGAAAATGTTCGTTTAACTTATATCCAGCTATTCCTCCTATTGATTCCATTGATTTATTATCGTACCCCCTCATCGTCACGCCCAAACTATACAGCTCCTGCCAGACACCTAATAATACCGTTTGGGTTTGGACTAGACCGCTATTCCATTTAGCTTGAATATTTGCCTTGATTTGGATAGATTGACTTACGTCCAAAAAATAGCCCAATTGTCCAAAGAGATGCCTTTCTAACTGAAGGTTTGTATTCCCTAGTTTTGTTTTTCCCGCAAGGGCATCCATGACGCTCACTCCAAAAGTTATATTGTTAATTTGACTGTAAAGTCCTGCATCTATTAGAAAAGAGCTTCCGATGAGAGGGGCTGATAGTGCGACATCTTGGTGATCTTCTATGCCCCCATATATCCCCCCTG
>CAYRVZ010000292.1:0-3493 GCA_964427815.1 uncultured Saprospiraceae bacterium
CTTTATAACCTACAAATGATGCTGTAATAGTATAAGTACCAAAAGGTATATTATCCAAATGAAAATGTCCTTTAGAATTGGTAATAAAACCTTGTATCGGATTTGTAGAAATAGAAATTGTTACAAATGCTTGGTTATCATTATCTACTTTTACTGTTCCGTGAATAGTTCCTGTTTGTGCAAACGATATGGTACAAAATAGCAGTAGAATTATAAAAGGTGTGACTGTTTTTAAAATCATTTTTATGTTTTTTGATGTTTTTCAAGGTGCAAACATACAAAAGTTAGACAACACTAACAAATATTGTTCGATATTTTTTTATCTTTGTTGTCTAAAGTAATAATATATGCCAACACAAACAAAAGAGAATTATTTAAAATCGATTTACTTTCTTAGTCAAAAAAGTAAAGACGTAAGCATTACTGAATTATCGAAAGACATGAATGTTAGTAAGCCTACTGCTAATAATATGGTAAAAAAAATGAAAGAAAAAGGTTGGGTAAAATATGAAAAATACAAACCTGTAAAATTGACTAATAAAGGAGAAAAATTAGGTGCTTTAATAGTTAGGAAGCACCGATTAACAGAAATGTTTTTATCACAAATAATGGGTTTTGGTTGGGAAGAAGTACACGATATAGCAGAAGAAATTGAGCATATTAGTTCAACATCATTTTTTGATAGAATGGATGAAATTTTAGGTTTTCCATCTAACGATCCTCACGGCTCACCTATTCCTGATAAAAATGGAAAAATATTGAAAATAAATCATTTAAAGTTGTCAAATATAAATGTAGGTCAAAAAGTGAGGCTTTGTGGGATAGCGAATAGTTCCAATGCGTTATTAATATACTTAAATAAGAAAAAAATAAAACTTGGGTCTGAAATGACTATTAATCAAATTGAAAAATTTGATAAAAGTTATGAAATTTCATTAGAAAACAATGTAAAAGTTTTTCTTACTTTTGAAGTTTGCCAGTCACTTTTAGTCGAGCTAGTGTGATTTTTTTTCATTGGCAGTGTTTAAGCCCTCTAAATGTTAAGGCAAAATTACAGAAAAAAAAGTGTATTTTTGAGCATAAAAAAACAAAATCTACACCTCGAAGAGAAATTAAAGATTCTCGAAGAAGGCAAAAAAGAAGGTAATGCTACCAAATCAACTGGTGAATCCACTATAAAAACTCCCTTTGGTGAGATTGGATAACTCGGAGCAAGTTTTGCGTGATTACCCGCTAAATCTCCCTTGAAATAGGAGCGTAAAGGACAAAATTATTTTTGCTATCGTCTGAATTTGCTTGACCGATATGGTGGGCGACCTTTTGTATGGTTTTTGGACAGCCTGAAGCCTCCTCACAGATGGCATCCTTACATTAAAAAAAGTAATCACTATGGTAAAAAACCATTAAGTCACTATAAATCGATATATATTCAATTAGCTATCAGCAAGTTATCTGTTTTGTGGAAAAAATTACAAACGCATTAGCTTTTTTTCCTTTGCAGAAAGGTTAGAAAGCCGTACTTTTGCTGGCTATGCGACTAACTAGTTTAAGAATAAAAGGATTTAAGAGTTTTGCCAATGACACCGTGATTAATTTTTCGGAAGATGTAATTGGTATAATAGGGCCTAATGGCTCCGGTAAATCCAATATAGTAGATGCAATCCGATGGGTATTGGGTGAGCAAAAAAGTAAGGATTTACGACTGGACAAGATGTCATCTGTTATCTTTAATGGCACCAAGTACCGTAAATCTATGGGAATGGCCTCTGTTTCTCTCACTTTAGAGAACACTAAGAACATCCTACCTACAGAATATCAAACCGTTACCATTACAAGAATCCTCTATTCAAGTGGTGACAGCGAATATCGCCTCAATGATGTCAAGTGTAGATTAAAAGATATTACCACACTCTTTTTGGATTCGGGAATCGGTTCAAACTCGTATGCCATCATCTCCCTTTCGATGGTAGATGAACTATTGATGGATAAGAATAATTCCCGTCAGCGGATGTTTGAGCAAGCTGCAGGCATCTCTAAATACAAGACTCGAAAGCACCAAACCCTCAATAAATTAAAGAATACTGAGGAGGATTTGAGCCGTATTGATGATCTTATCTTTGAGATTCAAGGTAACATGAAAACCTTAGAGCGTCAAGCAAAACGAACGCAACGATACTATGACATCAAGGCGGATTACAAGACGAATAGCATTCAATTAGCCGTCATCAAGACCTCCGAATCTAAAGATGTTTTTCAGAGCCTTGCGGCAAAAATCGATGAAGAAAGTGATAAATTAGTAAAGGTCGAGGCAGCCGAGAGCACTTTGGAGGCTGCATTGGCACAACTACGCTTAGAACAGGTAGAAAAAGAAGCCAACCTTTCGGAAATACAGAAAGAAGCCAATGAGTTTCTTTCTGGCATTCGCACGATGGAGAATGAGAAGCAAATGGCAGAACAAAGGCTATCATTTATTCGGGAAAATCACTCTCGCCATGAACGCCAAATTGCCAATGCCGAAAATAGAATCAAAACTTTACAAGACGAAATTAAAAGAGATACTGAAGACCTCGAAATTCAACAAAAAGTAGAAAATGAACTTCAACAAGAAATTGAAGTCTTGGAGGAGGAGTTAAAACTCGTACAAAGAAAACATGGAGACCAACAGGAAGGGATGGATGTTTTTGTCGAAAGACAGCAAGAACTTGAAAGAAGACTCTATGAATTAGAAAAGAAAAAAGCTATTAATGCCAATCAGATTGAAACTAAAAAATCTGATTTGGATCAAAGCTCTGATGATATTGTAGCTAAATCCGATGAAGGGAAAAACCTTCAAAAAGAGCTCAAACTCATCAATGATCAGATAGCAAAAGCAGAGAAGGAACTTGTGAGCTTGACTCAAGCCGAAGAAAACCGCAAAGTTTTATTAGAAAAATTACAAGAGCAAAAAGAAGAAACCAAGACCAAACTCACTCAAGAACAACGTTCTTTTGATGCCCTTCAAAATGAATTTAGACTTACGAAGTCTATGGTCGAGAACCTAGAAGGCTTCCCTGAGTCCATTAAGTTTTTGAAAAAAAGCAAAACGACAATTAGTAATATTCTATTATTGACGGATATTATATTTTGTGAAGAGTCCTATCGGGTTGCCATAGAAAATTATTTGAAGCCCTATTTGAATCATTATTTGGTTCCTACTTATGATGATGCTCAGCAAGCCATTACCTTGTTGAATAATAGCCAAAAAGGTAAGGCGAGTTTTTTCATTTTAGATGAATTAGAAAAAGCGAAAGGTAAGACTAAAACCATTAAAGGGGCAACAGATGCCTTTTCTCTTTTGGAAATCGAATTGCAGTATCAACCTATTGTTGAAAAATTACTTTTTAAGTCTTACATTGTAGAAGACCACGAGACTGCCTTGAATTTGCGCAAGCTACACCCTGACTGTACTTTTATTGAAAAATCAGGTAGTTTTATCAGTCGGGGTAATATGATT
>CAYRVZ010000293.1:0-3483 GCA_964427815.1 uncultured Saprospiraceae bacterium
AGTTAGCGTAAAGGCAATTATTTTCTGTGTGTTACCCGTTACTTTAAAACGTTCGTCAGGGCGTATACCTACCAGCCAGGCAATCTGCTCATTTGCTGAAGTTAATAACCATAGTCTTTCCTTTTCTAGCAAGGATAGCTTTCTGTCTGTCAAAAAATCTTTAACCTTCTTCGTCTGCCCTTTCATGCCAATTGGTTTGAAACTGTCACCTGCCTTACGTTTACGCAAGGTCAAGGGGAATGTCAATTTATCCGCATCTAACCAAAGCAGGTCAGTATCTTGCGGTATTCTTTGACCATTGTAGGGTTTTATTTCCCAAGAAAGAGTGATATCGGACGTTTTAATGGGAGCCTTGGACCAAGATTCAAGAAGATAAGTTGCCGCAGTTCCTTCCGCAAAATTTGAAATTAGGAGATATTTACCATGTATAACCCCTCGTTTTTTAGGCGATAGAAATACTTTACTGGAAGTTCTAGTAGCCAATATGTCCTGCACTTGGCTTGTGTTAAAACCATGTTCTTGTAAAAGATAAAAAAGGAGGGTGTTCGCAGTGGTCAATGTTTTGATAGCTGAGATGTCTATACGGATTTGGTCAGCATCTTCTTGTACATAATTTTCTTTTATTATCTCTAAATGACTTTTTAGAACTAAAGATATATCATTCATTAACAATGATGTATGATATAAATGTTCGACTACTTTATTGTTTATTTTTGCTAATTTGGGAAGTACTTCATGGCGGATCAAATTTCTTGAATACTTTGTTTTTACATTTGAACTATCTTCTCTCCATTGGAGGTTTTGCTTTTTTGCGTAAGTTAATATTTCGTGCCTTTCGGCAAAAAGTAGAGGGCGGAGGATTTGTCCATTTTTTGCTTGGATACTTCGAAGACCAGCCAGCCCTGTACCCCTCGCGAGGTTAAAGAGCATGGTTTCCGCAAGGTCATTTTTATGATGCCCAACCACAATCCATTGAGCATGAATTTTCTTTCTTATTTCTTCTAGCCAGGCGTATCGAATCTCACGAGCAGCTTCTTGGATTGATAGTTTTTCTTTTTTTGCGTAAGCCTCAGTATCTACTTCAAGCTGATAATAAAGTAAACCTTGCTTTTTTGCGTAAGCCCTAACAAATGCTGCGTCTGCATCTGATTCTAATCCTCTTAGCTGAAAATTCACGTGAGCGATGGCAGTTACATACCCCAAATCCTTTAATGTATGGGCTAGTACCATCGAATCGACCCCTCCACTGACTGCAATTAAGCAGTTATCTTTGGTATCCATCAAATGGTTCAAGTCAATGAATGCTTGTACTTTAGAAGAAAAATTTGTTATTCCCATACTGCAAATATGGTGATTTTAGCGCAATGTAGGATACAATATTGATAGCATTCTATGGCTTCATTCGAAAGATATTTGCGTTTTTTAGTAATGTGGTTTGTAGATTTATGAGCTTATACTAAGTATGGCAGTATTTTTGTATATAAACGGATTTACACCATTACGGGTTAATTATTTATATGAAAGCTATTCAGCTTATTTTTATTGTTTGTTTAGGTTTTTTTGTCCTTCCAGCGGTGTCCTATAGTCAGGATACAGATGGGGATGTTATATTTGATAACGTAGATATAGATGACGATAATGATGGCATCTTGGATATATCGGAAGGTAATGGCTCAGTGGATACAGATGGGGATGGTTTTCCTGACTCCAGGGATATAGACTCTGATAATGATGGTATCCCAGATAATATCGAAGCTCAATCTACCGCTGGCTATCTAGCTCCATCTGGAAATGATGTCGATGGGGATGGATTAGATGATAATTATGAGCCTAATGGTCTTGTCCCATATAATACTACAGGTGGAGGGTATCCAGATTACATTAACGGCAATGCTGATGGAGACTTTATTCCCGATATCAAAGAAAATGGCGATCTGGATAATTCCCTTTCGGGAAATGATGCCGATGGGGATGGCTTAGATGATAATTTTGATGATGTTAATGGATGGGATGTTAACGATAATATAGACGACCCTAATCCTTCGACTTTGGGGGATGAAGATGGAGATGTCAATGCATCTGGTAATAATGCGAATCCAATCACTAATGATGTTGATTATCGAGACTTGATGGATACGGATAAGGATGGGGTGCCGGATGAATCTTGTGGTGTAATTGCAGGCGCCAGTACCATTTATGCTTGTCACCAGCAAGATATCTACCGAATAAATACAGTAACGGGTAATACTGATTGGGTAACAAATAATACTAATGTTTCTACTCAACTCAATGCCCTTGGCGCCAATGCAGACAAGGGATTGATTTATTATGGTGCCGAAAACACCGAAATTTACTATTGGAATCCAGCGGATGGATCTGGTGCGGCGGCTCATCATTTACTTGCAGATTTGAGCACTTATCCTACCTTTCATGGCTCCCGTTTGTATTCTTGTGGGGGGGCTTATTTGGATGGGGTTTATTATATAGGTTCGGAGCAAAATGATGGGTCGGTTGATGATGTTTTTGCGGTAAATCTCTCTGAAGATGGTCAGTCTGTTATCTCCGTTGTTGAATTAGATATCTATGAAGCAGCGGCTGCCTCGGGATATAATTTTGATAATTTTAACGGATTTGGAGATTTAATAGTCACTAGAGATGGGGCAGATAAGACCTTGTATGGACAGAGTTATAGGCATTTCTGGAAATATGACTTTGCGACAGGTGTTTTCACTTTAATTAATAGCAATATCGATTGGGTACAGTTGGGTGCAAATACGAATGGGGAGTTGTACGGTAATATTGACTCGGGACCCAACCTTTATATTATTGATAGAACTACTGGAGTACGTGGTGCACAACTTTCTACGGGGCTACCTGGGCCACCGCAATATTGTTTTGATTTAACAGGGCCTTATAATGCTCCACAATGTCAAGGTGATATAGATGATGATGGTGACGGTATCTTGGACATTGATGAAGGCAATGGCATGATTGATACGGATGGTGATGGGTACCCTGATTCACGTGATTTGGATTCTGATAATGATGGCATTCCTGATAATCGTGAAGCCCAAGCTAACGGTGCTTATGTCGGTCCTTCCGGAAATGACGCAGATAATGATGGTCTAGATGATAATTATGAAGGGGCTGGAGACGAAGGGCTAGGGATGCCCGCTGACTTGACAGATGCAGACGGTATCAATTATCTACGGGATATTGATTCTGATGATGATGGTATTCCTGATAATATTGAAGCACAAACGACCGCTTCCTATGTGCCCCCTACGGGAAATGATACCGATATGGATGGCTTGGATGATGCTTATGATGACGCCAATAATACTGGACTTATTCCTGTGGATACTGATGGTGATGCGATGCCTGATTACTTGGATGTCAATTCGGACAATGATGCATTATTAGACATAGAAGAAAACGGGAACTACATACATATCTCCTCTGGAATTGACATAGATAATGATG
>CAYRVZ010000294.1:0-3467 GCA_964427815.1 uncultured Saprospiraceae bacterium
ATTCGGTTACGACGAACCTAGGAAATTATGATATTACAGCCGGCGTTTTAAATTTTACGATTACAGACAATACAGATAACACTTGTACAACCACCATCAGTGTCACACCACCCAATACTTGTTCGGAAGGCTGTGCAGACCCTGCGACAGCGGATGCAGGTGATAACCAATCTTTATGTTATGAAGAAGATATGATCATTAACCTTCAAGGTGTGGTTGGAGGTTCAGCTTCAAGTGGAATGTGGAGTGGGGGAGCAGGTGTATTTATAGGGGGGGTGGATAAATTAAGCACGACTTACAAGCCGACTGAATCAGAAAAGGGTACAACGATATTGTTAACACTAACAACAGATGACCCAGACGGTGTTTGCGAAAGCGTCTTGTCGATAATCTCTATTGAATTGAAAACATTAGAGGTTAGTATTGAGTCTATTTTAGACTTTTCGGGTTTTGATGTTCCATGTTCAGGCGGGAGTGGAGGGTCTGCTCAGGCTCTTGTGATAGGCGGAACTGCACCTTTTGATTTTGAATGGAATATAGGGGTTAATAAAGCCATCAACTCGGATCTTTCGGCAGGGGAGTACAGAGTGACGGCAACCGATGTTAACGGCTGCCAAGGAGAAGCAGAAATAGTTTTGTTGGAGCCAGATATTATAACCCCAAGTCTCGATTTCTTTAATGTGGCTTGTAATGGTCGTTCTGGTGAGCTTGTTCTTAATGAAATTCAAGGGGGTGTCGGACCTTTTAGTCTTTATTTAGATAACACACCAATTGCTGCGCTGCAAAGCCCTCCTTTTGATTTTAATGGAGAGGTAGAAGAAGGGGCACATTCGTTGGTTATTAGTGATGCTAATAATTGTTCGGATACCCTTATGTTTGATATTGAAGTTGACGAAACATTAGCTGTAGATTTAGGACCAGATGAATTTATAAAATTGGGTGATGAGACGACGGTTGAAGCTAATATTGGTAATTCAATAATTGATAGTATTGTTTGGCGAATTGATACCATTGTTGATTGTGATAATTGCACTTCTTTAACTTTATCACCCATTCATACGGTCAAAGTTTTTGCGCAAGTGATTAGTGAATCTGGTTGTGTTGGAGAGGCATTCAAAACGATTTATGTGGAGCGTTTGCCAGGGGTATACGTCCCCAATGTTTTCAGTCCAGATGGCGATGGGTTGAATGATGTATTAGAGGTGTATGTGACCGATCAAGTTGCACAAATTGATTTCTTTGCATTATTTGATCGTTGGGGGAATGAGTTTGTTCAATACGATGATGTGATTCCGACAGGAGAACCATTGGTCAATTGGGACGGAAGGTTTAGAAATAAGTTATTGGCCTCCCAAGTACTTGTTTATACTCTGCAGGTGACTTATAAGGACGGGACAGTCGAGCAATATTCTGGTGATATTACAATTATGCGATGATGCCTTGCGGCTAAAAAATAAAGCATGGCGCAAAAAAGATTTAATAATTACCTAGAGTTTGAAAGGCAATACTCTCCTCATACTATAAAAGCTTATAAAAGAGATTTGAATCAATTCTTTCTTTTTTTGCAAGAAGCGTATGAGATGGATGGCTCTGAAGCTTTGCATTTTCATATCAGAGGTTGGATTGTTCATCTGATGCAATCTGGTATTTCCGCAAGGACTATTAATCGTAAAATATCTGTACTACGAACCTATTATAATTTTTTGCAAAAAATAGACTTACGTAAAGACAATCCAGTATTAAAAATAATCTCACCAAAAACGGGAAAAAGCTTGCCTGCTGTAGTTCATAGCTATCAACTAGATACTTTGTTTAATGAGGTTGTTTTTCCAGAAGGATTTGAAGGTGTTAGAGATCTATTATTATTAAAAATACTTTATGGAACAGGTCTCCGTAATGCTGAATTAGTGAATTTAAAAGTAGCAGATATTGATTTGCCAGCCAGCCAATTAAAAGTCCTAGGGAAAGGAAGTAAAGAACGACTAGTTCCTTTGATGCCTGAATTAATAAAAGAGATAGAAGGGTACCTTTCCTTTCGGGAAAATCATTTTGAGGAAATAGACCAAACCTACTTATTTTTAAAATCAGACGGCAAGCAAGTCTATCCAAAACTAGTGTATAATATCGTCCGAAAATATTTGGCGCAAGTAACTTCTTTAAAAAAAAGAGGCCCGCATACACTACGTCATAGTTTTGCTACTCATTTATGTGATGAAGGAGCCGATTTAAGTGCCATTAAGAACATGATGGGGCACGCTAGCCTTGCATCTACAGAGGTGTACCTCCATAACAGCATAGCGAAGTTAAAGGAAGTCTACATGAAGGCCCATCCAAAGGCTAGAAAAGAGTAGAAGCAAACCCTAAATAAATATTTAATTGATAAGCCCTTGATTACCAATACCTTTAAAAAAAGGTAGTTTTTATTTGAGTAAAAACTTGCATTTTATATGGAAGTCTTATAGTTTAGCAGTGATAAATGTGGCTATTAAGTCATGTAGGAAATTATTATTTCATTAAAAATACGTAGTATGAACACACAGATTAGTGCAAGGCACTTTGCAGCGGACAGGAAATTGAAAGAGTATATCGAAAGAAAGATCAGTAAATTAACTAAGTTTTTTGATCGAATTACGAACGTAGAAGTAAATCTAGCATTAGAAAATTCTGGACAAGTGAAGGACAAAATCGTAGAGATACGAGTATCTGTTCCAGGCAAGGTGATTATTCACAGAGACTCTGGGAAAAGCTTTGAACCCGCTTTTGATAAGTCTTTAAAAGGTATGAAAATACAACTGAAGCGTTATAAAGGTAAATTGTCGGCTTAAAGTTGATTGAATAAGCAAATAAAAATGAGGTGTTTCAAAAGGAACACCTCATTTTTATTTGAAAACGTCACAATAATCTTCATTGCCTAGAAAAAATGAAGGAAGTTGATGAGACTTATCTTTTCTGTGTTGATAGTAGGTGTTTGTTTTGGGGATATACACGGGAAGAAGCTGACCATTTCAGCGCGTCCCATTTTTTTTTTAAAAAAAGGACTAAACTCTTTTTTTATAACATAAGAAGTCATATCTTTGCATTCGCTTTCGGAAAGTAGGAGGCGCTTCTAAATATTCCAAGTAGGAAAATGCGGAACATAAAGCATTACCTTTACGTTGGTTTAAAAGGAAAATTGCCGATATAGCTCAGTTGGCCAGAGCAGCTGATTTGTAATCAGCGGGTCGGGGGTTCGAATCCCTCTATCGGCTCCAAAATCTTAAAAAGTTAAGGTTTCGCAAAATTAGGGAGTACGCCGGAGTTGGAGAGCCGGGCTGGACTGTAAATCCAGTGACTTCGTCTGAGTAGGTTCGATTCCTACTACTCCCACGACTTTTGCAACCAAAATACTTTTGGGCTTATTTTTTAAGCGGGCGTAGCTCAGTTGGTAGAGCATCAGCCTTCCAAGCTGAGGGTCGCAGGTTCGAGTC
>CAYRVZ010000295.1:0-3467 GCA_964427815.1 uncultured Saprospiraceae bacterium
GGCTAAAAAAACATTTAGTCTGTTTTCGTCAGAAGGGAGATCCTTGTATTTTTTTAATTTAGAGATATTACCTTTATTATCCAGCTCATATATCCCAACTAAAGTAGAGTCCATGGTCGCATTCAGCGGAATAATAGAAGCCAACTCTTCTCTTAAATGACCTTGATTGTTTATTTTACTTTTAACCTGATGAGCCTTTATGGCTAAAGTCAGATAATTAATAAGATATGGACTATGGGTCGTTATGACCAATTTATTTTCAGGAAGATCATTTTTAGATTTTAGTAATTCAAATAATATTGTTTTTTGAGAAGTTGGGTAGAGATTTTGTTCAGGTTCCTCTACAATATTTAAAAAACAGGCATATTTGAATCTAGCAGACAACAACTCTAAAGACAATCTTCTGACGTCATCAGAAATTTTATTATTGCTAAATATCTTATCAATCTCTTTTCTAATTTCCTTTTCCTCGGCAACACTAATTTCTTTTCGATCTGAATGTCCATTCGTTTTAATAGCCTTTGTTAGGTACTGAGTTACCAGAAATAACGGTACCGCAGATTGAAATCCGCTCGAAGCCTCTAGTAAGTTTATTTTATAATTATCGCCAATCAACCAAGATTTTTTATTGCGTTTTTGATATTCAAATCTAATATTGTTTAAGGGCAGGTCTATCCCGTCCGAAATATTTTGTTTCGCATCTTCATACTCATCTAAGAACGTATAAAGCGTCTTAGGAAGTCTTTTTATCAAGTCTGGCCTATCAGCAGAACTTACAAAGTTTCTTTCCGCTGGGACATACATGATCTTGGGAAAGCTGTACGCTCCCATGGCATTTTGATGCTTAGTTACAGCGAATTTATTATTCTTAAATATTAACGAATAAGCATCACCTATATATTCAATTTCAGAATCATCATTAAGGTAATTGCTAATATTTTGGAAGCCCAATTCTTTTTTAAATCTATTATACCGGGTCAGATAATTTTCATTAAAATCCCCTCTCACAAGCGCTTTTTCGATCCAACTTAGTGTAGAGAATATTTTTGCGATAGTACTCTTACCGCTGCCTTGGTCCCCAATAAAGACGGTGACTCCGCTAAAATCAATGAATCCGTTGTCAGATTCTGCACCTCTTTTGATAGGTCCTACATTTTTTATTCGAATCTTACTCATTAAAATTTTTCATTTGATGATCCGTTCATCTAAATAAGTTTTGCTATCGTTGCATCTGCCGTTGTTGTTCTTTCTGGGCCTGCTCCAAGTATCCGCCAAACTTTGTTTGCAACTCCGTCGAATATTCTGTATCTCCTTGCTCACGGACCATATTAAGCAATCCACTCATCGCTGCCAAAGTTTGATTTTTATCTGGTCGGAAGGAAGATTGCATCACATTGGGTTCGACGGTATCAAAGAATCTCATCTTGTCCGCTAAGTTGGTTTCCAAAGTTTTGAGATGCGGTTTTACTTGGTCATACCCTCCAGCTTGTGTCATCAAACTAAATATCGCAAAAGTCGAATAGTTATATTCAAAATTCATATCAGGAAAGCCCTTCAAGTACAATTGAGCTAATTCAATTGCTTTGGCTTTTTCACCTCTTGCCAAAAATTCTTGGGCAGCTCTTACTATTACATTCTTTTGGGACTGAATCGCTGCACCAAAACTATGATCCACAAATAGAGGTTTTTTGTCAAAATTACCCCACCACCATTTCTTAATACTATTCAATACTAAATCCGGATCAACACGCCCCCAAGAAACGATGCCATTTTGAGCTGCAGATTGTTGAGGCGTTTTGACTGGAACAATCCGCATAGCCAAGCCTTCTAATTGCAGATAGTCTCTATACCAAGCTACTTTTGATTCTCGGCAGGTTACCGCAAAATAAATAGGGCGTTCCCATAAATTAGTAGCAATGATGTCTAATACCGCCAATTGGTCAATGGGAATTCGCTGACCCGTTAAATTTAAATCCAAACGAGATAAGATTTTTGCGGTGTCCTGAATCCCTACAATTCCCTTAGCCAAGATTTCTTCTTTATTGATGGGAATAAAAATCTTTTTGCTCGGAAATAAAGAAACGACCTCAATCTGTCGCTGTGCGCCCAGTTTGAGCGGATGATCTTCGCCCGCAAATTTTAAGGCAACCGTAGCAGGGATTAATGGGTCTGGCTTGCCATCCAATTCAGATTTGAAGAAAAGACCATTTCGCTGGTCTCCTCGATAGGCTTCTTTCGGGATAGTCATTTTGATTCGAGGAGAGTCATTTACCTTGCGCCGAACGAGATCGATGTACCAATCCACCGCAATCAAGCTTAAATTAATCACCCGAACATCCGTCCGTATATTTTCTATTTCTTGTGCATACCAAAGTGGGTACGTATCATTATCTCCATACGTAAAGATGATGGCATTTTTTTCGCAAGATTCTAAAAAGTTGTGTGCATAATCTCTAGCAGCCGTGTGATCCTTACGGCCCATATCATCAAAGCCTTGTGTGCCCATTAGGACAGGAGCCGATAGTGCCAATACACTTGCTAAAGCAGCAGGCGCAACTCCTGTAATACCTTTACTAAACGCTTTGTACAAAGCAATAACCCCCATACCTACCCACATTGCATACGCAAAGAAAGAACCCACAAAAACATAATCCCGCTCTCTAGGTTCGTTCGGAGGCTCGTTGGCATAAATGACCAAGCCGATACCGGTTATTAAAAATAATATCATTAAAGAAGCAAACTCCTTTGGTCGCTTCCAGGCATGATAAATCAATCCAATCAAACCCAGTAAAAAAGGAATGAAATAATACTTATTTCTGGATTGGTCATTCTTCATCTTTTCGGTAATCTCACTTTGGTCATAGCCTAGATGAGCATTATCTATAAAATTAATCCCTGAGATCCAGTTACCGTCACTCTTATCCCAGGCATAATATCCCTGTGCGCCATTCTGTTTGCCAACAAAGTTCCACATAAAATATCGACCATACATCCAGGAGAGTTGATAGTCCCAAAAGAAATTCCAGTTATCTGAACCCGTTGGCTTTTTGGCCATAGATTGTTGTGTAAAATCCTCCCCTCTACTATAGGCAGACCACATCTTATACAATTGGGGTCTTGGGGGGTTGGCATCATACATTCTAGGAAAAACCACTTTTTCAGAAGACGGATAATCTAGCGTCTGCTTCTTTCTTACAATTTCATATTTCTCGCCAGTCCATCCATATCTTTCTTCTTCGTTGACGATGATTTTCTTAGGATCTACGGTATATAAAGGGCCTCTAGTGAGTGACCTTGAGCCATATTGCTCCCGATTTAGATAAGGCAGTAGGCTCAAGGCATCATCCGGATTATTCATATTAATGGGAGGAGCCGCATTTGCTCTGACGACAATCACCCCATAAACACTATAGGAAATCGCAATGATTGTAAAGGCGAAAACAAAATTATGCATGTCCGCCCATCCT
>CAYRVZ010000296.1:0-3463 GCA_964427815.1 uncultured Saprospiraceae bacterium
TTTGACCCTTTCATTTTTGATGGATGAAGCCTTGGGTCATTTTATTCAAGGCTTGAAACAGCGTCATGGACAAGATTTTTGAATATCAGCAATCAATTCATGCCTTATCGGCGGTTGCGCTTAAAATTAAAAGTAAAACCCACTACGCCCATCTTTTGAAAATACTTGATTTTTTGGCTGGCTCTATCGGGGGCTCCTTTTGGGCGTGGTGTAATAGCCCAAGCATTCACATAACCTGCATCTAGGTTGAATTGAAAGAAAAAACGTCTAAAGAAAGTCAACCTTCCTCCTGCTGTAGCGGAGATACCTAATCCACTAAAACGCGGGCGATCATCGTTGTGTTTGCCTAATAATGTGGCATTGGTCCAAGTCAGTGGAAATATAGGGCCTGTGGCTAACACGGCAGATAAAGCCACTTGTTTTTTCTTTGTACTCACTAACTCAAAGTGCTTTTCAATATTTATTTTCACTAGATTAAACCCATCCGAGTGTTCCATTTTTAGAAAATCACGGTGCGTCATTTGGACTTTTCGATTATCATACACTCCCGCATACTTTTCAGAATAAGTTGAATCTACATGACCATTCATGATGACGGTTTGCCCATTGGTTGATTGATACTTCATGTGATCCCACCCAATGGTAAAATAGATATTATTCCTCCAATGATAACCTGCTCGAATATTAAATTGTGGGATTGTCAATTTTGTGATGTTAAAATATACTTTTGGATCGAAAACTTCAGGCATATCATGTCCCACCACATCATACACGGTAAACTCATATCCAGGGCCCTTATACTTGATATCATTACTTGCATATACCCCTCGATTATATCCCCAATAGAAAAAGAATTTTTTTTCATTTTTAGGTAATTCAACACTTTGGGCATGACCAATAGTCGAAATAAACAGCCCTATTAGAAATAAAATAAATTTCATCGTCTCAATTTTGGGCAAATATACACGATTCTACCTTTCAAAAAGAAAAGTACATCAAAAAAAAAGAACAATTTACTTCGTCGTATAGGTAACTGAAAATTTAAAGGCGAAATTATCCAATACTTTCTCTTTTGAATAGGCCCCGTATCGATAAAATGTTCCTGCTCCTATGCCCAAATAAGCGACATTTAAAACATTTAATTTTAGCAGATTATCTAATCGGAGGCCTACTTCATAGAGCCCTTTATTCCTTTCGGAAAAATAAATATTATGGTGATCACTGGCATTAGACAACCTCCCCCACCCCATATTATGCTGTATAATAAAATGAGGGCTGAATTTTTTAATAGTAAATAAAGAACCAAAATTATGCGAGAAGAAAACATTTATGTATTGATCTGCTAAAAATTCTTGCGTGGAGGCTGTTTGAAAATAATTCGGCACCATGATTGAGACCAGTCCACTTTTACTACCATCTCCAGAAAACAGTAAGCCATAAGGCAATGAACTATCCATGTAACCACCTTCAATTCGCACATTCAATCTGCCAAAATTACGAATAAATATGGATTCTTCAATCGCTGCTTCATACTTATTATAAGTCAATTCCCCGTTCAAGATATCTTTTAATCCCCGGCTATAAAAAAACGTCAACACGGGATACTTTGTACCTTGACTAATTAAATCAGTTTTGGTTTTATAAAATTTTTCAGCGAAAGCATATCTTACACCAAAAGAAATTTCGGAATTGGTATAATTAATCGTATCTAATTGATTATCAGATATATAGGAGTAATTATATCTTGGACTAACCTCAGTCCTATTAAGAATCAGGTGAAATTTAGCAAAGCGAAAAGCTCGAAAACCAATAGCCAATCTACTCTGTTTTATTCGATCCATTCTAAAAGCCAGCAAGCTTCTAAAATCATATTGATTTCTATCAAAACCATTTAATTTGGAGCGACCTGTTTCCCGAAGATTATCTTGATACTTAGCTTGTATTGTTAATTCATCTTTTGGGATGACCGTCCAAATGATGTCGCCCCCATATTTCCATTTTTTATCTTTCCATCCATAACCAACAAAACTGCCAACTGATATTTTCTTTGACAACTTTTCGTTTGTATGCAACCCTATTCCTAGGCGGGTGTTTTCGTATTGATTATAAACCAGACAGTCTGAAATATCCAAATCAAAAATACCAATTCCAAGTTTATTCACCGCTAGTTTTTCAGCCATTTGAGACAAGGCATCGAATTTCAATAACGCTCCGATACTATCCATGATATGGTAAGTTTGTATTTCCTTTGGCTTTAAAGGCTCTGCACGATATTGATTCCAATATTCCGAGGACCTATTACTCGCCTCATCCATCATAATAAAAGAGGCAACCGATACATCTTTTTTCCGCAAGGAAGGGTTCAAGTCAATATCAGAAAAATAACTTTTGCCGATTACATAAATTGCGCCTCCTATTTTACTGGTGGGATTTATTTTTAATTTGAAATTGAGTTTTTTGGGAAACCAATGCTTACTATTCACCCATTCATATTGCTGCTGAATCTTGATCTCAACTAATCCTTTTTTAAAAGGTTTTGCTATGACATTTTGAATGGCGTACTGGTTCGTACTGATATAAAGTAAACCCGTTAATGCATCGAAATTTTTACCATTTCTGGGGGCAAAAGACAAAATATAGGTCGTGTCCTTTTTTTGAAATAAAGTGTCTTCTATTTTAAATTGATACCGTTTTAGACTTCCCTTACTAATGGGATTTAAGTAATTAACATCATAGACAACAATTAAGTCTTGATAGAATCCAAACGGTTGAATATCAGTGGCTAAGGCAGCAAAAGAAGGGTGTTTAAATCCAGATACTTTGCTCGCTAAGACCGTCTCTTCACTTATTTCTGGATAGATATACTTCCTTTCAGTAACGGATTCCATCAACATCAATGGACCTCCTTTAAAAACTTGATTGATGGATTTGGCCTCCTTCTTCGTCGAATCGGCAAAGAGGATATGGTACTTAACTTTGTTGTAAGATTTGTACTGAAAAGAAGAGATAAACTTTGGGTTATTAATTCGTTTATTTTGAATAACTTTTCTGATAATTCTATTGGCCGGATTCTCGGCAGGCCTTACCACCAATTCTTTGATCTGGATGGAAGTTGGTCTTAATTTGACCGCAAGGGAATGACCTATTTCTACAAATAGATCTTCATAACCGACATAGGTAACAGTCAAGTTTTGGACACCCAAGGAATCTGGAATTCTAAATACTCCATCTATATCCGTCATCGTTCCTAGGGTCGGTTGCCTGTCAAAAATTATCGTCACAAAAGCCAGTGGCTCACCCGTATGTTCATCTATCACACTACCCACTTTATATTGGGCAAAACTAAAACTGAGGTTCCATAGAAAGAAAAAAAACAATAGCGATTGGCGATTTAAAATTGACATGTATCTAGAACGTCAATAGGGCTTATTAATTTTGCTTATGAGTATAATTTATCGTAATT
>CAYRVZ010000297.1:0-3453 GCA_964427815.1 uncultured Saprospiraceae bacterium
GTAACGGTCACCACTGGTTTGTAGCAGGGATACTGACCAGATATTTCAATAACAATCGTTTCGTCTCCTTCAGGCAGATTATCATTAATCGCTTCTATCAAAATACTATCTTGGGCAACTCCAGCAGGGAGTGTAAACGTTTCAGGAAAAGCCGTGTAGTCTATACCTTTTTGTGCAGTACTACTTGATAAGATGTTTAAATCAAAGGTGATAGGTACATTAATATTATTCGAACAGGATCTATCAAATACTAGATGACCATTATTGCAGCCTTCATAAGAATTCTTAACATTAATTAAAGAGTTGGAAGGGGTTACATTGACAATATCACTTGCGGAAAAACTTCCAGCCTTTAAGAAAACAGCAGAGTCATAAATACCATCTCCAACGTCTGCAATGGCTAGTTTTATATGATAGGTCTCGCATGGGATGACAGTAGCCATTGCAATCAAGGGCTTAGTAAATCCATCAAACTGAATGTCAGATTTATTGGTGTAGCCATTACAAGTTCCACTGTTGGGATTGAAAAAAATACTGTTTTTTAAGTGGTTAATGTTATCAATAGAAACCACGTCTCCAGACCCTGGAACTCTTGCAATATTCATCGTTCCATTGATGCCTGGTCCTGAAATGAAAAATCCAAAAATATCATTATAATCATCATTTACAAATTCACAATACTCCTCGGAAGCGAAAACATACTCAAAGGATATTTGGTCTGTGACGGGTGTAAAATCAAACTCGATGACGGCAGCATCGTGTGTAGCAACTTTTGACAATTTGGACAAATCTGTATCCGTATTATCGCCAGGGACATTTGTGCCTTTACCTCCGCTATTATTAGGGCCTGGAGCATTATTTATATGTCCCGTAGAAATGATAATTCCTGAGTCAAAACCTACAGAGGACTGCCCGTTAGCAAAAGTCCCAAATTGTATGTTCTGACCATGCTTTGTGATATTCATGTCAATAGAACAATTATTGCCGATGAGTACACCCTTAATAAGATCTTCTGCAGTAAGGTTATTTGCTACCTGAATAACCGCTTCAGCCTGATTCTTGTTGACTTTTACTTTCGCATTCAGGTCTGAAATACTTAACCAAAAAGAGGTTTCATTTGAACACTCTTTTTGTAGTTCAATGCTTTGAATTGAACTCGTTGCCAAAAAATGATAAACCTCTTTTAGTGCAGTATTGCCTATTAATACTGGACAATTTATGGAGTTAGCAGATACTTCGTACAGGTGACCTTGGTGTAAACCTGTTATGCTTAGGTTGGTTTTTTTGTTTTTTATTTGTGTCCAATGTCTTTGGTTTTTTGCGTCTATTTCGAGGCTTTGTTGGGAGAAAGCTGTGAAGCTGAAAAGGAAAAAGAAGATGAAAGGGTAGTGTTTATGCATAGCGACAACTATTGCTCCATAACAGCTCCTATTGGGAAAGAGAATGGAATCGGTTTTAAAAAAAATATCTTGAAGGGAAAGTAGTTAGGTGATTGGGTGATCACTTCATGGATGCTACTACTCGCCCAAAGATATGTAAATATTTGGGAATATGTTCAAGTAACGAGATTAAATATGTAAAAATTATATCATTCTTAACTTATTGTGACTCATTCGGATACAAATATAACCCATCTATGGTATAAAAAGGAAGGGAAATTTAATTTGATTTGATTGATTTTTCGAAATTTAAACTGGAAAATACCTATCTTTGAGAAACCAAAACTTATCACTTGCTTTATGTTAAAAAGGGTAACCTGTGCTTTTACAGTAGTTTTATTGCTATTTGCTAGTTCTTTAGCAGGGCAAAACCTAGAACGTTGTGCTACAAATAACTTTTTAGAGCAATCTCTTCTGATTCATCCTGAGCTAGTCTCTAAAAGAGCGGCTTTTCTCCGAAATCAAGCAGTGAGATTAGAAAAGGGCTTCATCTCGAATAGAAGCATTTCTATCATCCCCGTCGTTGTTCACATCGTATATAATTCGGATGAACAGAATATTTCAGCAGAGCAAGTTCGATCCCAAATAGCCTCTATCAACAGAGATTTTAGATTGAAAAATGAGAATGTCGAACAGGCTAATGCGAATTTTAAACAACTAGCCGCAGATGTAACGATTGAGTTTTGCCTTGCGGATAAAGACCCAGATGGGAATACCTCCAACGGAATTACAAGAAGTAAAACACCTGAAGACCAGATTGGCTTAAAGTCCGTCGTAGGTGACGGAAGAAAAGCTATCTTTTATTCCGAATTTACCGGTTACGATGCTTGGAATCCCAAAAAGTACCTAAATATTTGGGTCTGTGAGTTGGGTAACGGTGTCTTAGGCTATGCAGCTTTTCCTGAAAGTACCGTCATAGCGGAAGATGGTATCGTAGTGGATTATAGAAGCTTTGGTTCTCAAGGTACAGCAAAGCATCCCACGGATTTAGGGAAAACGTTAACACACGAGATAGGACATTATCTCGATTTACAACATATCTGGGGCAATACCATAGGAGATTGTGAAGTGGACGATGGGATTGAGGACACACCTCCTCAAGAAAGACCAACGGGAGGTTGTCCTATTACTAGCCAAGTTTCTTGCAGTTCTTTTGATATGTTCAATAACTACATGGACTATTGTAATGACGAATGTTTGAGTATTTTTACTCCTGACCAAGTGAAGAGAATGTTGGCGACGCTCAATAGTGTGCGTTCGGGTTTGTTGAATACAAATAATTGTTCTTTAGTTTCACTGGATAATCCCCTTTCAGAAATTCAACTTTGGGGCAACCCAGCCACTAAGGAATTTACTTTACATTTGGATCAGGGAAGTTTATTTGAAGTTACAGTTTCTGGCTATAATTTACTTGGTCAGCAAGTCCTTGCGGACAAAAAATACTTCTTTCCCGCTGACCAAACGATTAATATTGAATTTTTACCGCAAGGTATCTACTTGATAAAATTATCAACGTCTGATAGTCAAGTTGTAAAAAAAATAATAGTCTCCAAATAAAGATTTGGAAGATCAGTAGAAAATAACAAACATCAACCGAAGAAAGCATCGGATTAGGTGATTTGTTGACTAGGTTTCTTAAAAATTGTTACTGCCATCAGTCAATTAGTAAGGAAAATAGTTATTTCAAAAATTGATAAAATGGATTACAATTTATGAAAAAAGGATGTTACGAATAATAATTTTTAGGAAAATGAGCCTAATTATTATAATGCTTGCGCCAAATATTAGCGAAGTTGATTTCGTTCGTTGTGAACAAGCCGCTTTTTTCGACAAATTTTATCCTTTTTTATTCTATTGCATACAGCATATTGCCTAGATAGGTAGTCTTGGAGCTGTAAGTTGTAGCCGTGAATATGTTTTAGTGGATTTGCCTGTGGCTATCCCAGTTTCTTTTTGTGTTTAAAACCTCCCTTTAAATAATCGATATGTCGAATAAGTACTTTTTGATTTTTGT
>CAYRVZ010000298.1:0-3414 GCA_964427815.1 uncultured Saprospiraceae bacterium
CTGGAAAACACTAAACAGATGCAAAAATCACACCAATAAAACCCTTAACTTTGCAGAAAGCGTTACGCAAGTTAAACAGTCTAAATAATGAGGAAGGTAGAAATCATGGCACCTGTTGGGTCATTTGAATCATTGCAAGCAGCTATTCAAGCTGGAGCAGATTCTGTATATTTTGGAATAGAGCAACTCAATATGCGCGCTCGTTCTTCCATCAATTTTACCATTGAGGATTTAAAAGAAATCAAAAAACGGTGTGGTGAGCACGGTATCAAAACCTATTTGACCCTGAATACAGTGTTGTACGATCATGATATTAATTTAATGAAAAGCATCATCCATTCTGCCAAAGAAGCAGCGGTAGATGCAGTCATTGCCATGGATCAAGCGGCCATCATGTACGCCAAGGAGGTCGGGTTGACTGTGCATTTGAGTACACAGATTAATATTACCAATGTCCAAGCTTTGAAATTTTATGCGCACTTTGCGGATGTGGCCGTGTTATCTAGAGAGTTGACCTTGCAGCAAGTCCAAATGATTTGTGAGTCTGTGGAAAAAGAACAAGTCAGGGGTCCTTCTGGAGAACTAATGCGGATCGAAGTATTTGTACATGGAGCGCTTTGTATGGCCGTTTCGGGCAAATGTTACCTGAGTTTGCATACCCATAATTCTTCTGCTAATCGAGGAGCTTGTAAGCAAAATTGCAGAAGGACGTATGAAGTCAAAGACGATCAGGGCAATGAGTTATTGATTGATAATCAATACATTATGTCCCCGAAAGACTTATGCACCGTTAACTTTTTGGATAAGATTATTGAGACGGGCGTGTCCGTATTAAAAATAGAAGGGCGGAGTAAAGGCCCAGATTATGTCTTTGCAACCGTGAGTGCTTATGCAGCTGCTCGTGACGCTGCCCTTGCGGGAAAATTTACACAAGAACTAGGGCAAGACCTCCTCGAAAAATTGGAAAAAGTCTATAACCGCGGTTTTTGGGGCGGTTATTTCCTAGGTAAAGAATTAGGGGAATGGACAGATTCTGATGGCTCCAAAGCAAAACGTCGCCGTGAGTTTTTGGGTAATGGAATTAAATATTTTCCTAAGATTGGCGTAGGGGAGTTTAAATTAAAAACGGGAAAGTTATCTGTCGGTGACACTATCATGGTCACAGGTCCGACTACCGGTATTTTTGAAATGGAAGTAAAAGAAATGCGTGTAGAAAATGAAATTGTGCAAACAGTAGAACGCAATATTCCTTTCTCGATGCAGACTCCTGAAAAAGTACGCCCTTCAGACAAAATATTCAGAATCATTGAAGTTTTTGAAATTGCTCAGTCGTGATCCAAATCATCCATCTGCGTCATAAATGCATCGGCTGTAACGCTTGTGTAGAATCCGCTCCTAATCAATGGATTATGTCTAGAAAAGATGGTAAAAGCTTTTTGCGAAAGAGCAAAGAAAAGAATAAATACTTTATCGTACAGGCAGAAGATTTTGAGTACGACGAAAATAAAGAAGCTGCAAAAAATTGCCCCGTCAATATTATTACCGTAAAAAAGCTTTGAGAAGCGAGTATTTTTCTGCTATAACCTACTAATTTTTATGCCTTAAAAGAACCTTTTAGATAAATCTGCTTGGGATTGTAGGATAATGAACAAATTATTTTTTTTTATAATGTTTAATCGTTAGCTTTGGTCTGATATTTGTATTATTCGTAATGTGTCCTGCAATAGTTTTGGGCACTTGGAGCGTAACTAAGCATTTTTCAAGACCTGACCCGCACAATTATGAAAAGTATATATGAACCTTATTTACTCGAATCAGCCTGGGAGGTGTGCAATCGAGTTGGAGGTATTTATACAGTCATTCAGACAAAAGCCCCATTTATTACGAATAGATTTGGGGATAAATATTGTTTGACAGGTCCCATTGTATCAGCCAAACCTTCTGTAGAATTTGAGCCGACAAAGGATTTTTCAGATCCTTGGGGTAAAGCGGTACAGTCAATGCGTAAGGCTGGGTATAAAGTTGAATACGGACATTGGTTGATTGATGGCAGCCCCAAGGTGGTTCTTTTTCCGATTAGTCAAGTGTATGCTAAGGTCAATGCCATCAAAAAGGATTGGGTTAAAGCCAATAAGCACGTCATGTCTGAAGACGAGTTAGTGAGTCAAGTGATGGCTTTTGGCTTCTTAAATTTTGTCTTCCTTAAACATTTTGAGAAACAGGTCAAAAATATTCCGGTGATAGCGCACTATCATGAATGGATGGCGGCTTCTTCGATTCCGTTAATGAAGCAAAGTAAATTAAAATCAAAAATAATTTTCACCACTCATGCAACGATGCTTGGGCGGTATTTGGCGATGAATGAACCCAATTTTTATCGAGAAATTGCTACTTACGATTGGAAGGAAGAATCAAACAAATATGGCATACTGACACAAGTATCCATCGAACGACTGGCTGCCAAATATACAGATGTGATGACCACAGTAAGTGGTTTGACAGATAAAGAATGCCAATATTTACTCGATAGGAAAGTGGACAAGGTGTTGCCTAATGGGTTGAATATCAACCGTTTTGAAGCATTGCATGAGTTTCAGAACCTACACTTATTGTACAAGACAAAGATTCAGGAGTTTGTCATGGGGCACTTCTTTAATAATTATACTTTTGATTTAGACAATACTTTATACCTGTTTACTTCTGGACGGTATGAATTTGTAAACAAGGGTTATGATGTGACTTTAGAAGCACTATATCGGCTGAATAAGAAAATGAAACAAGCAAACATTGATACGACTGTTGTCATGTTTTTTATTACTAAAAGACCAGTTTATTCCATTAATCCATTGGTGTTACAATTGCGTTTTTACATGGATGAAATCAAACACACAACTGAAAGAATCAAAGAACAAATAGGGGATAGACTTTTTTATGCAGCTGCAAAAAGTGACGGGGACAGAATGCCAGCTTTAGAAGAATTTGTAGATGAGTATTGGCGTTTTCGCTTGCGCAAAACGGTACACCGTTTTCACACAAAGCATTTGCCTATAGTCGTTACACATAATCTGAAAGATGATGTCAATGATGAAATTTTAAATGGTATCCGTCGCCTAGAGTTGTATAATAAACCGACCGATAAAGTGAAAATTGTCTATCACCCAGACTTTGTAGATTCTACCAGCCCTTTATTCAAAATTGACTACCAAAACTTTGTAAGGGGATGTCACCTAGGGATATTTCCTAGTTATTATGAGCCTTGGGGGTACACGCCTGCTGAATGTCTCGCCAATGGGGTTCCAGCCATTACCAGTGACTTGTCAGGTTTTGGGGACTTTGCCAAAAGAAACGTATCAAACCTAGATGAAAAAGGAATCGAAATTATTCGTAGAAAGACCCAAACGTTTGATGAGTCTG
>CAYRVZ010000299.1:0-3375 GCA_964427815.1 uncultured Saprospiraceae bacterium
GTAAGTCGGCAAACTCTGGCTAGACAACACCAAGCAAGTAGGTCTATCCGTGTTTTTCAAAGCCATTTTCCAAGCTTCTGCAACTTCATTAGCGTCCATTGGTCGTATCACCGCCATATTTGGCATTGCTCTAAAAGAGGCTAGGTGCTCAATAGGCTGATGGGTTGGGCCATCTTCCCCTAATCCAATCGAATCATGAGTCAATACATAAATCACTTGCAGTTTCATCAATGCTGCCATTCTCATCGCCGATCTCATATAGTCCGTAAAGACAAAGAAAGTACCTGAATACGGAATCACTCCACCATGCAAAGCCAAGCCATTCATAATGCCTGCCATCCCAAATTCTCTTACGCCGTAATGCATGTATCGCCCTTTTGGGTTATTGGGAGAGAAAGCTGTTTCCCCTTTCGGGAACGTCTTATTGGAAGGGGACAAATCCGCTGACCCCCCCAATAAACTTGGGACTAATGGGGCTAAATAGTTCAACACAGCACCAGAAGAAGCCCTAGTTGCCATTGCTTTTTCAGGAGAGAAAGCCGGAATCTTAAATGCTTCTGCAGGGATATGCCCTTTTAGCACCTGCTTGAATTCTTTGTTTAGTTTAGCGTATTTTTTGCTATACGCCGCCATTTTTTTCGTCCACTTCGCGGATTCTTTCTTTCCCGTTTCAACGACTTTTTTCTTGACCTTGGCTACATCAGCAGATACGAAGAATTTCTTTTTGATTGGTAAACCTAGATTGGCTTTAGTCAATTGAATTTCAGCCTCAGGAAAGGGTTCTCCATGTGCCTTTGCAGTACCCCCTCTGTTGGGGCTACCAAATCCGATAATGGTTTTACAGATAATCAAAGAAGGCTGTTGAGCATTCTTTTTAGCGGCTTTAATGGCATTTGCAATCTGACTGTAATTATGCCCATCAATTTCTTGCACGTGCCAACCATACGCTTCAAACCTTTTTTGTGTATCTTCCGAAAAGGATAAGGAAGTAGGACCGTCAATGGTAATATTATTACTGTCGTAAAACAGGACTAACTTCCCAAGTTCATTATGCCCCGCAAAGCTACAAGCTTCATGGGAGACACCTTCTTCTAAATCTCCATCACCTGCCATTACATAAGTCCAATGATCGACGATTTTAGAACCTGATTTATTATATCGAGCGCCCAATGATTTTTCCGCAAGGGCAAAACCTACGGCATTCGCAATACCTTGACCTAGAGGTCCTGTGGTTGTTTCGATACCGACCGTTTCAAAGTTTTCTGGATGACCAGGGGTTTTGCTCTCCCATTGTCTAAAGTTTTTAATCTCCTTCAAGGTCATTGGGTATCCATACAAATGCAATAAACTATAAATCAACATACTACCATGTCCACCCGACAAAACAAAACGATCCCTATCTGCCCAATTGGGCTTTTTGGGATTGTGCTTTAAGAAATCAGACCAAAGCACCGTAGCGACATCAGCCATCCCTAATGGCAACCCAGGGTGCCCCGTATTGGCCGCACCTATTGCATCCATGGATAACCCTCTTATCGTATTAGCAATATCTTTTAACTGAACTTTAGTACCCTTGAGATTTGGTGTTTTTATACTTGGCATTTCATTTTTTTTAGTCGTTCAATATTAACGATATATGGCTTTCAATGTTCTAGCCATCTATCCGAGCGAATCGCTCCATTATTAAACAATACTCAAAGGTAAGACAAAAGTAGTAACTTTCCCCAAAATAGATTTCGTTCCACACACCTATAGGATGCTTGTAAAAAACAGTTTGAGCCGGCTTGTCCTTCAAAACAAGAATGGGCCGGCTCAATAAACAGCAAATACAAGTCTATTTTTACAGATAGCTAAATTTATTATTTGTGACTCTCCTATGCTACTGTCAGTACTGTACTTCCATTACTTCACCACCACCCGCACACCTTCTGAATGGCTGCTAAACTCTGGTGCATACATACATTGAATCGTTGTCACGCCGTTAGAAAAGTTACCTTTTAGCTGGGCGGTCATTGGATACTCAAAGACATACACACCTGGACGTAAATAACTGAAAAAGAAATCCGTTGCCAAGTCTCTGGTACTTTCATAATAACCCAATCCATCTTGCCACTTGTATTGACTCAATACATTCGTGGGTTCAAATCCTGCGGCACGCATATCTTTCATGTGCACATATTCCATCGCTCTATCTACACGCAATTCTATTCGCATTTTTAATTTATCTCCTACTTGAATCGCATCTCCTTCCTTGATTTTGTTCAAGACCACACCTCTATCGGATTGGCTTTCACGAAAGAGTTCTTTTTTTAATTGTAAAGGCGTATCCTTGAATATTTTTATCTTATCCAAGTCTTCAAAATACTGCCAATAGACCGCTCCCCAGGCAATCGAATTATTAGGATTTTCAACGGATATTTGGCTTGCATTTTTCGGAAATATTTCTTTATCCCAGGTTTGTTTAAAGTAACCTGTTCCGGCTTGTGTGTGTTCAGGATTCACTTTAGTATTACCAATTTTTATGGCAATAGGCCGATCCTCCAGCAACCAGTTATCCCCCGTCATCAATAAGGCATAAACCGCTGAAGCAGTGGCTTTTGTAGTCTTCCAATGTGTGGTTTGCTTATTTTTTAATAGCCAAATTTTTAATTGATATACCGACTCTTCATCTTTCATGATCTCTTGAAAAGCTTCTATCATTAACGTATTGGTTTCGACGGGTAATTGATACCAATAATAGCCATAGCTTTGTTTCCAATACATCCCTAACTCGTCATTTGTAATGGAGCGCTCTTGGATAGATTTCATAATATTACGCGCTATCGTTTGCTCCTTATTTCGCTGCAAAGCTAGTGCAATTAGTCCTTCTTGATAGAGTCCTTTATTCAACCAAAATTTCTTAGCCTGACCGATATAGTAATCATAGGGCTTGCGCAAATTTGTTGGAATTTTATTCTCTAAAAAGAAAGAACGGGCATACAAATAATGTATCACCATATTGTCTAAATGGTCATCACTCCATTTGGTGTGCCCTTTTTTGACTTGCTTCTCTAGTTTTCTGTAATGATCTAATAATTCATTATCAATGTACCCAATCGCTTTTTGGGCAATTTGGAAGGCGCGTGGATGTTCTTTTTTATTCATGGATCCTAGTTTATCCAAGTGCCCAAATCCTTCCACCATATACTGCGTAATATACCAAGATTCTCTTCCTCCAGGAAACCAAGGAAATCCTCCATTTCGAGATTGCCTTTCGGCCAAAGTACGGATGGCTTTTTCCTGCTCTCCTGCCATACGATCCAAATCAAATAATAAACCAATGTTCTTCTTCTGTTCTTCTTCACTAAGTGCATTCATCACCCAGGGAGTTTCTTC
>CAYRVZ010000300.1:0-3357 GCA_964427815.1 uncultured Saprospiraceae bacterium
GTTTCGGTATTCCAATGAATGATGATATTTTCAGTATCAACGACTCTTTTTTGCATTATTTTAGAAGCACGCATTTCGTCCCGTCTAACTATTAAATGTACTTTCGTACAAATTTTAGACAAGTATGATGCCTCTTCTGCAGCCGTGTCTCCACCTCCCACAACTGCAACTTCTAATCCCTTAAAGAAGAAACCATCACAAACCGCACAAGCCGATACACCCATATTCATTAATCTCTTTTCAGAATCCAAACCCAGCCATTTTGCGGAAGCACCTGTCGCAATAATAACGGTATCCGCATGAATTTCAACATCCGTCTCAGACCAAACTTTCTTTACATCTCCAGAGAAATCAACTTTAGTGATCATCTCATATCTAATTTCAGTGTCAAAACGCTCTGCTTGTTGTTTGAATTTCTCCATCATTTCTGGTCCCCGAATTCCTTCTGGATACCCAGGATAATTATCCACTTCCGTTGTAATCATCAATTGCCCACCTGGCTCATGACCTGTGTACATTAACGGGTTTAGACCTGCTCTAGCAGCATAAATAGCCGCCGTATAACCCGCAGGTCCGGCTCCAATAATTAGACATTTTACTTTTTCCATATTAGATTTTTCATTTTTCAGGTAACATCGCCTTTCAGCAAAGGTTGTGCAAAGGTACTTAGATAAGCCCAATAATTAAGTGATTTGGGTCACGAAATCACCATTTGTCGCCAAAGGATAGGTTACCAACCTTTCACTTCTTTTATTTTTTTGACCAATAAATCTGCCATGGCTTGATGCTCAGCAATATTGGGGTGTCCAGCCGTTTCTTTGTATGGAAAAAACAAGGTGTGTATGTTTTTATCTAACATAGAAGCCACGGCACTTTTAATATATGTCGGCCAATGTGAGTCCTTCTGTGTTGCGTCCATACTCCCCAGTGTACATATAATTGGCGTCTTAGGATATACTCGTCTAATCTTGCGAATAAAATCGCGGTAAGCACGAATGTAATCCACTGGTTTGGGTTTCTTCTCTCCAAACCTGGCTTTAAATTGCACAAAATCTGGCTTGTTTACAATCCAAGAATCATTTTGAAATAAATTAACAACGACGACATCGGGTGTCATTTTCTTAAAATTCCACTTTTTCTTTTCGTCATACGGATCTATTCTGTCATACAATTCAGGCATAATAATAGGAAACCAGCTGACCATAATACCGATACCTGCTTTTGCGGTACAATACATATCTGCCCCTAAAGCCCGCGCAGTCATGGCCGAATAAGCATTATAATTATTGGTCTGGGTACTATCTGGCTTATCCTTTCCCGAAAAATCTTCATTGGCATAACCCGTTGAAATAGAATTTCCAAAAAACTCAATGGTTCTTGTAGCCGTTTTTGGCTTTTCCAAGATTACTCCATCTGTTTTAATATTAAAAATATCCGTAAATCCTTGATCCCATTCTGTTCTTTTATATAGTACGATTTCATGTACCCCTTTCGCTAATTTTTGCGCAAGCGTCACCCAATTTCGATTAGTGTCAAGATCAATCAGAAATGGTTCTCCGCCATCAACCACAACATTAAAATAGTTTTGTCCTTTCTCATCCTTCAAATCAATGCTTGCTTCTGTTCCTTCAAAACTAAACTTTATTGCGGTGCCTGGCCAATAGATGCGAACATGATCTGTTGACTTATCCACGCGCCCTACAAATAAAACCTGTTCTGCTAAAGATTCTTTTTCAGTTCTCTGCGCTGTCTTCTGGGGTAGCTGAGTGGCTGGGCTACAGCCAACCCAAAAAAGTACCAAAAGTATTCCTAAAAACCTATACATCATCTTGCTTTTAAAGTTATTTGCCCATTTATCACTACTCCATCACGCAACACCTTGATAGAAACTACTTGACCGGGCTTCAGTTTTTTTAACAATGTCGAATACCCCGCTAAGTCTTCCACCTGTTCATCTGCCATATTAATAATTATATCTCCGGCCAGCAGCCCCGCTTTCTCCGCTGGACTTCCTTTAGGAACGCTACCAATTTTTACGCCTGTACCTTCGTATGAAAAACTAGGAACGGAGCCTGTCGAAGCCCTCTTCTGTTCTCCCGTATCCGTCGTTTTAGCGCTTTTTCCGTGTTTTACTTTACCCGTAAAGGGCATCGCTCTTTCTCTATCTGCTAGATAAACCAATACTTCCTTAGCGACCGTTGCAACCTTCACTAGACCTGCTGCATCAATCTTGTCAGGTGTATCGCTTGGGCGATGATAATTCGTTGTAGCTCCTGCAAAGAACTGCACCGCCGGTATGCCTTTCTCTATAAACGAACCTTGATCACTTGCATCTAAGTCCTTCATTACCAATTGAGTAGCAATCCCTGTCACATAATCCGTTCCCATAAAGATATGCTTCCATTCACTTGCTGTATTCGCATTCAAAATGATTATTTTTTGGTCAAACAATGAACCTTCGGTATCTAGATTTATATTAGCAAAAAACTTTTCTTTTCCAGCTTGCACAAAATACCTAGACCCCACTAGACCCGCTTCTTCACCAGTAAAAGCTACAAAAATAATAGGGCGCTGTGGTTTAGTCGTTTTTGCCATTCTCAATGCCAATTCTAGCATCACTGCTACTCCACTAGCGTTATCATCTGCTCCATAGTGCAGTTTTCCATCATCTCCATGATGCGCATCCGGCCAGCCCATACCTAAGTGATCATAATGTGCAGAAATAACCACGGGCTCCTCCTTAAATTTAGGATTACTTCCTGGAATAATCCCAATAACATTTTTCAATTTTACTCGCTTCTTATCTTTTACATCTGCAGTCCATGATTGAAAATAAGTATTTTTATCAGCCCCAGGTTTCAATCCAGCTTGCGCAAAAGCATCCGCAATATAGTCGGCGGCTTTATCCAACTCAGGTGTTCCCAACCCACGTCCTTTTAATTCTTTCGATGCCAAATATTCGATGTGTTCCATCATATTCTTGGAAGAAAAAACAGGTTCTAAGTAAGCCAAAGCTTTTCTTTTTTCATTCTTTGCTTGAGGGGCATTTCGGTCTAATATTTTAATTAATGGTGACGCAATAACGGGCCATTGACCTTTGGCTATATTCGTGGGTTCGTCCCCTTCAAAAGCTAAGTAGCTATACTTCCCATAATGTGGCAGTTTTCTGACCAACCCAGGAATGGACGCTTTATTTCCTATGCTCAAAAACACAATTGCTTCTTGGGTGTTATGCGGATGCTCTAATGCTAATATCACATCATTTCCAGATTTATGTAATTTTTTATTTGGTAAATGGACTGTATCCATTTCTATTTTTGCATTGTATTCATCCATTGAAATACTAGAAGCAAATTT
>CAYRVZ010000301.1:0-3331 GCA_964427815.1 uncultured Saprospiraceae bacterium
TAATCGTTGGGACTTTATACAAGCAGGAAGGCAAGGAGATTGCTATACAAAAGGGATTAGAAATGGTAGGACCGAAGCTAGCGGACTTTTCCCAACAAGCTAAGTTATTGGCTAAAGAAAAGGAAATAATGCTCCATTGTTGGCGTGGCGGCATGCGCAGCGGTAGTATGGCGTGGCTATTTGAGACGGTTGGCTTGCGCCCAAAAGTACTGGCTGGAGGATATAAAGCGTATCGCCAAAGCATCTTTAAAACTTTTGACGCAAGGCAATTAAAATTAAAAATACTAGGTGGTCGGACGGGCTCGGGTAAAACATTGATTTTACATGCCTTGCGACAGAAAGGACATCAAATTATTGACTTGGAGGGACTAGCCAATCATAAGGGGTCTTCCTTTGGCGCAATCGGCGAAATGCCCCAACCCAAAACCGAGTATTTTGAAAATTTACTGCATCAAGCTATCCTAGAACTTGATCCAACTCAAACTATCTGGGTTGAGAATGAAAGCCGCGGAATCGGCTCTGTATATATTCCCGAAGGCTTTTGGAAGCAAATGAGTCAAGCCCCTATCGTTAATATCACCATTCCAGACAAGGATCGCTTGGATATTCTAACGACTATATATGTCAACAAAGAACCAAAATTATTAGCAGAAGCTTTTTTACGGATTCAAAAAAAATTGGGTGGACTCAATTATAAACTAGCGCTAGAAGCTTTGCAATCCAATAATTACCGAGAAGCCGCCAAATACGCCCTACTCTACTATGACAAGGCATATCGGTATGGGCTAGAATCCAAAAAGAAATCACATCATATTACGACTATGGATTTGGATTATTTTGACGCGGAACGCATTGCTCAGGAGCTCGTGCTATTATAAAGTCTATTTTCTAAGACACGAAATATACGAATAAAAAAAGGGAGACTGGCAAAGCCAATCTCCCTTTTGTCATTACTGAACTAAGTTAATCCATTTTTACAAAACGGATAATACTATTCATCTCCGTACCTGCTACTCTAAGGAAGTAAGTTCCTGATTCTAACTCAGTAATATTGAATCCGATTTCATTGAGTCCTTTCGTCAAAATAGTCTTGGAAGATTTCTGAATTTGACCTTGCATATTAAAAATAGTGAGGTCAATATCATACTCTTTTTTCGCAAGAAGACGAAGGGTAACCAAGTCGTTAGCAGGATTAGGATATAACTCCATTAGATTTATAGGTTGAGCAATTTGCTGGATGGGGATCGGTTGAGCACTTGTTCCACAACCCATTTCCATGACATGCTTTTTTACCACAAACTCATTAACCATCTGCCAAGTACCTGCCCAAAAGTTCATTACTGCAAAGTCATCTTCTTCACTATTAGCATAGCTTAAATCCAATGTCACTGGCTCATTATTAGACCAAGTACCCGTACCTTCAATGCCATTATCCGTATACCCAATAAATACCATTGTATTCCCTAATTGAGACCGAACGAATTCATTTTCTGCTTGGCTATTCATGGCAACCAAATTTCCTCCGGCATTTCCTACTTCATTCAATGCCTCATTCCATTTGAAAGCATTATTGGACATATAATATCCATGCCCTTCAAATTCTCCTAACAACGCATACCCAGCGACTTCACCGCATCCATTTCCAGTACCACCACTGCAAGTTGTCTGCATGATAAAAGGACGTTGCACCCACTGATTATTAAAGGACCATTCACCATTCCAAGGCAATAGTACACCAAAATCATTTTCGTCTGTATTTAATCCACACCAATCACAGGTGGAATAATTCGTATAACCCACTGGTGTACCGTCAGACCAAACCACAGCACCTTCTGAGGTTACATCATTAAAGCCAACAAAAACGATTTCCGAAACTAAGTTTGTAATAAAATCATTCTGAGTAGCAGAGGTTATTTGTGCCAAGCTACCCCCTGCATTTGCGGCCATCGTATTGGCTTCCGCCCAAGATTTTGCATCATTGGATTGGTAATAGCCTACACCATTCAATTCGCCAAGTTTGGTAAAACCAGCAATATCATTACAACCTCCACTAGTGGGTTGAGTTACTGTAAGCGAGAAACTACATTGATCCACATTCATACACGCATCAGTTGCATCATATTCTACAAGATAAGTGCCCACGACTAAATTACTGCCTGTAACCACCCCTGCAACTTTATTAATGGTAATATCCGTACCGGCCTGGCAAGTAGTCGTAGCCGTCGGGATTGGATAATCAACAACAACTCCGTTTGCACCCGTAGGAATCACTACATTCATATCCGCTGGACAAGAGATAGCAACCCCACTTGGAGTAACTCCACATGGTTTTTCCATGATAATTTTCATGTTACTCCATTGATTGGCAAAAGCCCAAGTACCATCCCAATGTAACATGGAAGCATAGTCGTTATTCTCATCATTGACACCGCAAAAGGCACAAGTACTGTTATAATTAGTATAGCTCACAGGACTTCCATTATCCCATTCTACTGTACCTTCCGTATTTAAATCATATAAACCAATAAAAACGGTTTCATTGATAACTCCTTGCAGAAAGGCGTTCTCAAGCTCATTATCAATGGTGACGAGGTATCCTCCATTTGTGGAAGCGAAAAAACTCCCATCTTGCCAATTCCAATCAGCAGTAGATTGATAATACCCGTGTCCGTTATGTTCTCCAAGCTTGGTAAAACCGCTAACTTCTCCACAGCTTCCTCCACCAGTACCTTCTAACACTGTAACAACAAAACTACAGACTGTACTATTTTGACAATCATCCGTAGCACCATACTCAAATGTATAAGTTCCAGCAGAAAAGTTGTCTCCTGATTGGTAATTTTCGACATTTGGCAAAAAACCGACATTCAAGCCATCAGTAGGGCAAGTTGTCGTGGCAGTAGCATCGTCCCATATTATCGAAATACTTCCTGCATTTCCACTTAAAGTTTGTGTGATATTAGCAGGACAAGTAAGCGTTATGTCAGTAGATGTCCCCTCATCACAATCCATTTCCATCACCACCTTATTGTAAATCGCAGAAGTTTCATACGACCAAGTTCCATCATTTTGCCTTAGCGCCATATAATCATGACTCGCATCATTTGGGCTACACCAAGTACAATTTGTATAATTTGTATAGGTCACTGCTTCGCCATTTTCCCAAACAAATGTACCTTCATTGGCAGCATCATTCAATCCTATAAAAACATTTTCGTTAACCGCATTATGGATAAATGCATTTTCTGCCATGCTATTAATAGAGGTAATATACCCATAATGATCGCTAGCCCATTCTACCGCGCCATCCCAATTCCAACTAGCTGTAGAA
>CAYRVZ010000302.1:0-3294 GCA_964427815.1 uncultured Saprospiraceae bacterium
TGGAAAAACCATTTTATTTTTTTCAGGGGAACCGGTGGACAAAAATGGAATGTCCACTGTGTAAAATCTGTTAAAATAGGAGCCTTATTCCAATCGGACTCTAAATCTTTTCCATCAATGCGGATGGATTCATTAGTGCGCTTTGCAGAAAAAGTTTTTTTTGCTTTTTCATCTGTGTCTTGGCCTTGCGCAAAAAAGCATAAACATAACAATAGCAGCACTTTAATAAATTTCATTTGGTGGTTTTTGTAGGAGAAAGACGGCTAGAATAGGATAATGTTGCACCACGAGCAAGCCAAATACTAACTTACAGTCATGGCATGAAGTTAAAAGGATCTAAATACTTGAACGAGTCGCTCTAGATCATCCCAACTATTATAGACGTTTGGGGAAACTCGAACCGCGTTGCCGCGATAGGAAACAAAAATCCCTCTAGCCAACAATTTCTCTTTTAAAGCATCTATTGGAATATGTTTGGGCAAATAGATCCCAAATAAATGGCTTGTACGAAATGACTCCTCTTCTATATAACAACCCATTTCTTGAAGTGATTGGATTGCATCTTCCGTGATTTGAACGCAATAATTTTGTATTTCTTTGGGCTGCCAATCGATGAGCTGCTCAATCGCTTTATTCAGCATTGGATTTAGGGCAAAATTACTGGACTCTCCAACCGAAAAACGACCCGATTTGGGCTGATATTCGGGCTGATAGTTGACTAGTTTCGTAAAATCCTCGCTATTCTTTCTATTGATCCAATTTTCTTCAATAGGATGTCCATCGCTGAAGCTGTCATTATAATAAGCCAGTCCAGTAGAATAAGGACCTAGCAGCCATTTGTATCCACCCGTAATGAGTGCATCCGGTGCATATTCCCTGACGGAAAAAGACAACGCTCCTACCGATTGGGTGCCGTCAATAATGAGTTTTGCACCATGCAATTTTGTTTTAGCACGAATGGCTTTCAGGTCAAATAAAGTCCCATCCGCCCAATGCACATGAGGCAAAGAAACGACAGCAGTCTTAGAGGAAATCGCCGCTAAAATAGCTTCGTTCCACTTCTTTCCTCGATTCACAAAAACGCTGGGTGCATCAATAATGACCAGTTTCCCACCTTGTTTTTGCGTAAGCCGCAACCAACTATATACCTGACTAGGAAACTGCCCTTCTACGATCAAGATTTCTTCTCCTGATTCCAATTCAATATTATTTGCCACAGTCGCAATCCCATAAGAGACTGCTGGGATAATCGCTATGTTTTGATAATTCGGAATATCTACGAGCTGCGCAAAATTCTTTTTTAACCTTTTTGGAATATTAAAAAATTCGGCGACATCCATTTTGTAGGGTTGTCCTTTGCCAGCAATGGCTTCTTGACCGACCTGAATCACAGACTTTAGAAGTGGGGACATATAAGCGCCATTTAAGTAGGCTGCATGCGCTTCAAGAACAAATTTATTTTTTTGGTTAACCAGCATTTTGTTATCTTTGGTTTTTCATCTTTGATTCTGCAAATTATGAAACATTTCACGTCATTCCTAACCTTAGGTGCTTTATTGTTATTTCCATTTTTTGTTTTTGCGCAAGCAATAGATAAGGCGGTTGTATTAAAAACCCCCACTGGAAATATAAAAGGCAGCCTGCTTTCGCCAAAAAGTGATTCTAAAATTCCTGTAATTTTATTTATTGTGGGATCAGGCCCTACAGATAGAAATGGCAATAATCCGATGATGTCAAATAATAGTTTAAAGCTTTTGGCTGAGGGACTTGCGCAAAAAGGCATAGCTACATTGAGATATGATAAACGAGGTATTGCCGAAAGTAAAGATGCGATTGACTCGATGGCCAATTTGCGTTTTGACCACTGGGTAGCGGACGCAAAATCTTGGGCGCAATGGTTAGAGAATGAGGACGCATTCTCCTCTATTACAATCTTAGGACATAGCCAAGGTTCGTTAGTCGGAATGTTGGCAGCTCAAAATGGAAAGGCAGATAAATTTATTTCTTTGGCGGGAGCTGGAGAACCAATTCATGTGGTGATTGACCGACAACTCATGAAGCAATCCCCGATGTTTGGGTTGATGGCAAAACCCTTGTTAGATAGCCTTGCCAATGGTGAATTAGTGCACAATGTCCCCACAATATTGACTTCTTTATTAAATAAAGACCTACAGCCTTTTTTAATATCATGGATGAAATATGATCCCGTAAAAGAAATTAAAAAATTAAAAATACCCATACTAACCCTCCAAGGAAATACGGATATACAGGTTACCTTGACTGATGCAGATTTACTAAATGAAGCTAATACAATTAGCACTTTGGTTGTCATCGACCAAATGAATCACGTATTAAAAAAAGTATCGGCGGATCAACAAGAAAATTATGAAACCTACAGCAATCCTGACCTGCCAATTCATGAAAAATTAGTTGAAGAAATTGCACGTTTTGTCAAGCGTTGATTTTTAAGTTGAAGCCAAAGCCTTAGACTTTGAAGCTAAATCCCTTACAAGAATAACAGCAAATGCCAGCACAAAAAGATTCAGACTCAAAAGCTAATCGGAGTTACCAGACTTTCACAAAGGAATCATTAAAGACCCAACGGCTCCATTTTTTATTATAGGTGTGTACTTCTTTGGTTTGCTTGTCAAGACTATGCGAACGGTTAACCCATTCAAAAAGACCGCCATAGAGGTTAAAAACATGAGTAAATCCAGCTTTTTGGAACTTCTTTCCTATTTTTTCGCTGCGGTATCCAACGGAGCAATATACCACGATAGGTTGTGCTTTGTCTAAGCTATTCCATTGATTAATGTCGAATTTTTTATAGCCTGCATATAGGGCATTGGGCAGATGACTGGTATCGAATTCTTCTTTTTCTCGGGCATCTAATATTATGAATTCGTGCTCTTTCCCCACAAGGGAATCCACATCCAGTACCGCTACTCTATAATGAATTAGGGCATCCACTTTTTGGTCGAAAGACGCTTCCACACAGGAGGCTACCTTAGGATGTTGTCCATTTGAAGGAAAGAAATTGAGCATAATAATACCGATTAAGGCAAATTTTAAAAAGGAAAAAACTAATTTATTCATACTGTTTTTTGAGAGACTCGCTTGCGCCAAACAATACCTAAAACGCCACCAATAATCATAAAGATAGCGATAAATTGCGCTTGCGTGAAATTTAAGCCAAAATAACCATAAACATCATTAACTCGTATTTTTTCAATAAAAAACCGTTCAAAGCCATTGAGGATCATGAATATAAAGAACAGGGTTCCTGCGGTCTTT
>CAYRVZ010000303.1:0-3277 GCA_964427815.1 uncultured Saprospiraceae bacterium
CTGGCAAAGTGAAATACTTTTCAGAAAATGAACTTGGACAAGGATATATCAATTATCAAAACTGGTTAAATGAACTAGCCACCAACCATAATCATTATAAAGACCTGTATAAAGAATGTGTCGTACCCTCTGCTGGCTTTATGATTGCTAGAAACGACTTGGACAAGGTCGGTGCATTTAATAGTGCGCTTTACCCCGAAGATTACGATTTGGTTTTTAGGTTTTATGCAGCCGGATTAAAAATAATAGCCTCCAATAAAGTGGTCCACAAATGGCGAGATCACCGTGCTAGAACTTCCCGAAACAACCCCATCTACAAAGGACATTATTTCGATTTAAAATTACACTATTTTTTATCTCTTGACTATGATAGTGACTACGAATTAGTTTTAATTGGTGCAGGAGACAAGGGGAAACCCCTTGCGCAAAAACTAATTGACAAAAACATTCCCTTTGCATGGCAAACGAATAACCCTAATAAAATCGGTAAAGATATTTATGGAATCAAAATCCAGGCGGAAAATATCGATGCTTTTCGAACCAACCAACATCAGTTAATTATTGCTATTTCGGCTCCGCTGGAAGTATCTGCCTTGCAAAAAGAATTGGTAGGTGCTAAAATGGATATGGGGGTGTTTTGGTTTTGTTAAAGGGACCGTTGATTCCACCAAATTTGTTTGGGGGAACCTTCAAATTTTTTTGGGGGTGGAACCTCTATTCCACCACCAACTTTCCAAAAGCCCTTTTTCCATCATACGTCAAGCGATACAAATAACTGCCGCTCGCTTGCGCTGTCAAATCAATAGTCATCTCTAGCTGCCCTGCTTTCAAGTGCTTGCGCAAAATGACTTGCCCTAAAATATTATAAATCATAATGTCTAGTCCAGCAGCCAAAGGCTTAGTGAATTGTATATTAAATAAGCCACTGCTTGGATTCGGACTGATGGTATAACCAATAGACAAACTTGGTTCTTCCGTATCGGTAATCAACAAGTGACGAATAATCGTATCTAAACCGCAGCTATTCGTCGCAATCAATTGTATCCCATATAGACCAGACCCAATAAAGGTATGAGTTGGGTTTGCGGTCGTAGCGGTCGCGCCATCTCCAAAATCCCATACATAACTCGTCGCATGCTCCGATACATTTTCCGTCTCAATCGTCAATTCAGTAATCGTAAAATTATAATCGGCTATCGGTGCCGCCTCTATCGTAACACTATGGCTAACGGTCTTATCGCCAAAAAGCCCTGTAGCCGTCAGTTCCGTGGTATAGGTGCCTGCTTCGGTGTAGGTCACCACTACATCTGGGCTATTAGATTCCGCTGGGTCTCCTCCTTCAAAGCTCCAGTGCACTCCGCCCGTAGCTTCCACTGTTTCTGCATGGTACGTCACTTCGCTTGGCGCACAACCCACGACCGCACTTGCCGCTATATCCACCGTAAGTTGGTCGCCTATCACTACTTCTTTGCACAGCGTATCAGCGGAGTATTCATTACCTACTATCAGGCATACTTCATACACACCCGTCTGCCCATAGACATGTATAGGATGCTGCTCCGTACTCTCCTCCCCATCTCCAAAATCCCACTGCCAATAAGTCGGCTCATAATATGTCAAATCCACAAACTTAATCTCAAAAGGATCCGGCCGTCGGTCATACCGCCAATGCGCTAGCGGATGATTATCAATACCGAGCGTGTCACAGGATTCGTTGTCTATGGGCCCTAGGTAGTAGTTCACGGTATTATGCATATAATTTCTAAAATAATTAACCTCAAAGTCATGGACCAGATAGTTCGTATCAAAGACGATTTCTTCTTCTTCTGGATAGACTATAGTATGCATAATGCGAGAATTACTTTCACTGAAGCCCAACTGACCATTGGGTAGGTGTATCAACTCAAAGTAATCAGCAAATGTATTGGTTTTCCCGTCCAAGACAAGGGATCTAGAACTAGCTGGATCTGATGACCACAAATCATACCGCCATAAATATGAGGCGTTGGGATGAGGATAATGAACTATATCCGCGACATAGAGGTATCGATTATTAGCAGATATAGCCATCTCATAAAAATAGTGTTGAATGGTATCTTCAAATAATTTCACAGGATTGCTTAGCATGCCTGTACAACGATCAAAATCATATACCCAGTTAGTGTATTCCCCTCCCACCACATACTTCGTCCCATCTTTTGAAATTTCAAAGCCAAAAACATCATCCGTATGGGGATCGGGCTCAAAAGGAGAAGGACCTGCAATCGTATAGACAGGAAAGTCCTTGACAATTCCATCAGGTGTGAGTAATAATCTATGATAACGATTGATCCCCAATTCATTAGAAAAGATCCACCAATCCCGTCCATTTGCATGCCGTACTGGAGTAAAATTCGCAAAACCAACCAATGAATCTCTTAATAATGCTGGAATATTTTTTTCTACAACTTTGCCTAAACCACCATTCTTGGACATGTCAATTCGTAAATAATACAAGCTTGTTTTGTAAAGGTCAAAGGTTGATGATGAGGAAGGTCCATAGGTCTTTAAATAATATAAATAAAAATAAAAATACATATTCGGCTCCGTAAAATCTGGGATGATAAAACTATTATTAAAAAAGAGATGGCCAAACAATGGTGGAAAATTAGGCCACTGCCCTAACGCTGGCTGAAAGTCATCTCCATTCTCCATTAAATCCCCTTCTCGATTGATGATTAATCGTCCATTTGTATAAAAAAGGATATTTCCTAATGAATCAACTATCGTTGGACACATGCCATGACAGTTAAAACCAATGTTGGTTGTATTCTGTGTGATTACGGGGGTATTGGAGCTAAAATCTAAGCGTATTTGTTGAACATCACCTACTGATACTCCTGTTATCCATTTGTTATTATTAATGAATTGACCAAAAATGGTATTTGATATAAATAGTGCGGCTATAAAAATGATTGTTCTCATGTTGATTAAATTTAAAATGGGGAGTACGGTTCGTACTCCCACATAAAGAAAAGATTTTACAATTCAGACTTTACCCATCGTAAAGTGCTATTTACTAGACCGTCTTCGCTAGAGACTTGTATTAGATACATGCCTTTAGGTAGATTTGTAGTATTCAGTATCAATTTTGGATCATCAGAACGATGTGTTTGCATTATTTTTCCCGTAAGAGTCAAAATCTTCACTTCGTACGCACCATCCGTTGCGACTGCTAGGGTTAACACTTTATTTCCTGGATTAGGAAATAGTTGCACCTCCCCATTTGGTGAATTAT
>CAYRVZ010000304.1:0-2965 GCA_964427815.1 uncultured Saprospiraceae bacterium
TCAAATGACATTCCTGCAAGGGCCACTTTTTCTGCAACAGAACTAGTATTAACAATCGTTAAAATCTCTCTTTCGATCTTGACCCGCGATCTAAAACGAATACCCCGTGCTGATACTTTTTCTTTATTCATCTTTTGAGACTTTCATCAAAACATTTTCCACCCATTTAACCAAAGAAATTTGTAGTTCTTGGGCTTCAATTACACTTATGCGTGGAACAAATTTTAGCCCCCTCTGGCTAGCCATTCGGCACTGCATCATATTTTTATATACATCTATTGGCCATGGGAAACACTGCCCTTGTAAAGTGAACGGTGAGTATCTGCCAAAGTCCGGTTTCTCATTAAAGTACCATGACGCTGACATGGCTATATTACGAGCGCAAACATACATTAAACCCAATTCAAAAATCAAATTTTCTGGGGTGTTCAAAAGAGACTTTTGAACACTTTTGAGTAGAATGAAAAGCTCCTGAATATCATAGTTGGCACTTGCATACTGGCTTGGCGGTCCAAAAATTTCGGGCAAGCTCCTAAATGGTAAAATAGGTTGTGACTCTAAAAACAGGTGCCATGAAAATAAATGACCAGACTGAAACATTGCTTGCAATTTCTTCTCACCATACCAAGAAATTGATGGGTCTTTTTTCGAGTATTCTTTTAAGTGAAGCCGTATTTCTGTGTCAGAAGTTGTTCCTGATCCATCCTCAACCAACACAAGAATATCAAAATCACTTAATTCATCTTCATCCCCCCGAACCGAAGAGCCAAATATTGAGATGTTTTGTATGTGAGGGGGGAATTTTCCCAATTTCATCGGTGAGACAAGCGGCGAAAAAGGGCCGATATGACAACCCCAAGCGACAAAAATTTTGCGAGGATCATTATGATATTTAGCACGGTAAAAGCCTTAAGTGTTCCACTGTTTGGAACATCAAACAAAACAAAGAAAAAATGAAGGAAAGACTCCTTAAGAATCGTTAGAATTTGGTCACCAGTATTAGCCCAAATACCATGTGTGAAAACCGCTTGGCATACTGAAACAAATATTAGCAAGTATAGCAAAAAGAGCGGTACTCTTAGTAATTTTTCACCATGCCCCCAAAAGAAACCATCAAACCATAAAGTTGCACTGCTCCATCGTAATTTTAGTTTCTTCTGCCAAGTTCCATACTTTTGCTGATAATAAGATGAATCTTGCTTAATAGCATTTCTTAGATGCTCTTTTTTGGCTTCTATTTCGAGTAATATTATTTTTTTCTCTGCTTCATAATCACCTACCGAAATTGAATTTTTTCTTAGGCTTTGCAATAAATCGCGCCTAACATTTGGATAAGTAGGTAAATTTCTAAAAACTTCATCCGCTGGAATGATCGTGTTTTGAAAGTCCGAATACTTAAAATCACAGCTTTCAAATGTTGCAGTTCTAAAATTACAATTGAAAAACCTTACACCCGTAAAATTACAATTCTTGAATACTGACTTATGAAAATATCCTCTTTCAAAAACTGAGTACGAAAAATCCACATTCTCATATGTGACTTGCTTTCCGCTAACATCTATAAAATTTTTATATTTCTGATTTTTCTCTAGCTTTTCAAGTTTTATCCCAACAACCTCTCGCGTTCCTTTACTCGGAATAGGAATGAGGTCTGTGCTTTTATCACCGCTATCCTTAACGCCATCACTCATCCCCGACCCCTTCTAAAACATGGTTGATCAATAACGGTGAAGCCGTGGCCATAAGGGACAATAACAGAATTATCCCAATTTGCGGAATTGTTGGGCTATTGCTCACACTCAAAGCCGTTGATGTGCCATATACCGATGTTCCAAAGTCATAAACAAAGCCAACAATCAAAATGCTTTTGGTAATCAGGTTATTTGCCTTGAATATGTGGCGATAGCTCAAAATAAAGACGATTAAGGAAATCGCAAATATTGCGGCCACGATATGAACAATACCGTCTGTGGATGTAAGGCGGTTAATAACACCCTCTGCACCATATCGGGGTGCAAATATGGAAAGAGTGCCATAATAGGTTGTGACAACGTCCCATGCGATAAGCGTGCATAAGACACCAATTACAGTTTTGGTCATATTCATGTTATAATCTGCAAATCTAATAATCTCACTCTTGAAGCTTTCCCAAATATAGGCTTTGAGGCATGAAGCACAAAAGCAACGGTGAATCCAATATGAAAATTGATCTCGAGAGCCTTTCCTTCGAAGAACTGCAAAGTTTGTCCAAGGATGTGAGCAAAGCGATTGCCGGATTTGAGAAGCGCAAAAAGAAGCAAGCCCTTGATGAAATGAAGGCCGTTGCGGAAAAACACGGGCTAACATTTTCGGACGTTGTGGGCGGGGCAAGCAAGGTTTCTGGTGCAAAAGGTGCGCCAAAATACGCAAATCCTGACAAAATCAGACAAACATGGACGGGCAAGGGCCGGAAACCAAATTGGGTGATTGCAGCCCTTGAGGCCGGAAAATCGCTTGCTGATTTAGCTATTTAAAGCCTTTTCGAAAAGCATAGATAATAAAACGTGAAAATTTGCCCGTAGAGCGTCCATTTTTCTCCTAGGCTAGTCTGGTGCGAATTCCGCCCTAAAGACGCTCTACGGGGCTGTGGGTGCGTCTGGCGCTTATATATTGAGACTGTTTGCCGCCGGAACTTTTCCAAACATCCGGTGAAGGTGGAAATGTGATCCAAAGACATGATCTTGATCCCCTACCCTTTTGAAAATTTATAAAAACAACAACCAAACAACGGGGACAAAATTGGTCCCTGTTGTTGTTTAAGAGTCTTTAAGAATCTTTAAGTATATTTAGGGTCTAAAAAATAGCTATATTACAAAGCCTTACGAGGGGAAAGGTCCCCAAATTTGGTACGAAAGGTCCCCGTAATTGGGCGGAAAGGTCCCCAAATTTGGTACGAAAGGTCCCCGTAATTGGGCGGAAAGGTCCC
>CAYRVZ010000304.1:3065-3276 GCA_964427815.1 uncultured Saprospiraceae bacterium
CAAATTTGTGCAAGAAAAGTTCAGACATTTAATCCTTACTTTTCAGCTAGTTATAGCGTGTTACTGCCCTTTTAAACCAAAATGGCTCTCTGAAAGGTCCCCAAATTTGGTACTGGCCATTTTAGGGAAAACCACTAGCGCTAGCCCTCCTCAATAAATTACTCACAATATCCACCATAATAGGTCTCAAAAACATTTGCAAATTTGGGTC
>CAYRVZ010000305.1:0-3267 GCA_964427815.1 uncultured Saprospiraceae bacterium
GCGCAGGGAGGATGAAACCCAGAGCACACGGATTGAACGAATTTTCACGGATAGCATAAGCGGTATAGAGGAATATTTAGTTTTGAGTGAACCCTAATTGTCTGGGAAATATTACTTTTGGAATAAGTGATTATTAAATATAATTATTATCTTGCACGTGTTTAAATTGAAGTTCCATAAAATACTGTTCGGTATGAAAAAGATTACATCTGTTTTTTGTTTACTATTTATTTACTATTTTGGGATGGCGCAGAATCAACCGCCGGTCTTATCCAATGTCGAAATGAGCGCTACGGGCAGTGTCCTAACCATTACTTTTGATTTGGCAGATAATGAACAAGATGAAAGCATGGTTCAATTATATGTCCGCAAAAAAGGTCAATTAGAAGCAGTGGATGCCACGAATGCAACTGGCGATGTATTTAAAAAAGTGGCTGTTGGCGTGAATAAAAATATTACTTGGAACTTTACCAATAAAATAAATGCCACAGATGACTATGTTATAAAAATAGTAGCAGATGATTTACAAACAGTTGACATTCAATCTATTGTAGATGGAGTTGATAGTATGAACCTATTGAACGATCTGACTTTTGTTGAAGGGGATCGAAATCGAACGACTGGTACTAGCCATTTGGAAGAGGTGCGCTCCTTGATTAAAGAAAGATTTTCAAGTGATGGCTTGTCTTGGGAAACACAATCCTTTTCGTTTGGATCTTATACGGGAGAGAATTATGTAGCAACGATTCCTGGCACCGAATCTGGCGAAGTGTATATCCTATGTGCGCATTATGAAACCGTGCCCAATTCTCCTGGAGCGGATGATAATGGATCGGGTGTCGTGGGCTTGTTAGAAACGGCAAGAGTACTGGCGCCTTATAATTTTAAAAAGACCCTTAAATTAATTGCTTTTGATTTGGAAGAAGCAGGACTTTTAGGGAGTGTGGATTATGTTAATAATCATATAGGCGAGCAAACCGTCTCAGGGGTGTTGGATTTTGAAATGATTGGCTATGCAACAGAAGAAGAGAATACTCAATCCTTCCCATTTGGCTTTAATGTGTTGTATCCAGATGTGTATGCAAGTGTAGAAGCGGATGGTTTTCGAGGCAATTTCATAGCCAATGTCGGCAAAGTGGGGCAAGATGATTGGGAATTGGTTTTTGCGCAAGCAGCAGAGGACTATGTGCCGGACTTGAAAGTAGTGACTTTTAATGCGCCTGCTAATTGGCTAACGGTAACACCCGATTTGGGTAGAAGTGATCATGCTCCTTTTTGGGTAAACAACCGCCCTGCTGTGATGTTAACAGGAACCGCTAATTTTAGAAATAAAAATTATCACATGAGCACAGACACTATTGGCTTGCTTAATTTCACTTTCATGGCTAATGTTGTCAAGGCCTCAGTAGCTACTTTGGCGCAAGCTGGAGAGATCCAAAATAGTGACTGGGTAGAGAAAGAATTAAAATTAATTGTCGGGATTACAGAAGCAATCCCCTCTTTAGTGAAGATCTTTCCGAATCCTGCTCAAGATTTATTATTTTTAGAATCTAACCAAATTATTATTTCTGCTAAGCTATTTGATGCTACTGGTCGATTAGTATTATCAATTGAAAAACCGAACAACCAACTTAATATCAAAGGACTACCAAGTGGTCAATACAATTTAATATTAAGAATTGGAAGTCGGGACGTACGAAAGGAGGTTGTTATTAATTAAACTCATCCTAAGCGCTTATCTACTTCTACTAATTCAGTGTCGTCCACTTGTCCAAACCATTTCGACAATTTGGCTTTAGCCTTGCCTTTGACCTCCTGATTAACATAAGCAGAAATAGCCACTAACCCAAAAGACAAAACCCCGAGATCATCCGTATAACCCACTATGGGCGCAATGTCAGGGATGGCGTCAATCGGTGCAATCAAGTACCCTAATGCCCCCAGTACAATATTTTTTGCCCATCTTGGCGTTTCTTTTCTGCGATAAGCATAATATAAAAGCAGGGCAGTATAGGTCATTTTAACGCCCAATGCTTTTGCAAATGTACTTAATTTCTGCCAAAGTTTCTTATCAGAATACGCCGCTTTGTAATCTTTGTTATCCCTTTGGTTTGCCATGAATGTTTTTATTTCTTCTTTCTTCAAGAACAGGATAAGGCATAGGAGGTTCATCAACTTTCAAATGAAACACCTTGTCTATATGGATTAATTTACCTCTTTTGAATACAAAACCTTCATAGGAGCCGTCAGATACGCTCAATACATTGCCATCTTTGTCTTTGGTCGTAATCAAATGATCGTAGATGATTTTTTCTCGTTCTTCATCATAATTCATGGTTGTCGTTGCGCCAGCATAATACTGCATAACCACCCGATGTTTGACCAAATCTTTTTCTTTGTAGACCAAAACGGGTGCCCCAAAAACAGGCTTTCCATCCTCGAAGCTCAAGATATCTAAAACTTTTCTTTTAAGCATTGGGTTGAAATTATCATACCCAAACAATACATAACGCATTTTTCTGCGCGACTTGAGCGGCATCAGCCGATAGTAGATGGCACCAAACCACTCATTGGGTTGGAGGATTTTATCTTCGACCTCTGTGTATGTTTCGGAGCGGTCAATCAACGGAAAAAGCTTTAATTCGGGTTCATTCATCTGAATCGCTCCATAATTTCTAAAATCTCCTTCTCCGTGCACTTGCCAAGTGATAATCCTAAACGTACTGTCTGGCGGATACAGTATAGAAATATAGCTTTGTAATTGGGAGAAAGGATATTGAAAAGAATTTCTATGCTTTAAGGCACTCACTAGCTTAGGAATAAAGCCTTTTACGGCTGCAAAACGAGTAATATCCAAAGAATCATTCACTATCATATACGCCAACATCCCTAACGAATCCTCATACTTCATGAGCGACAATTCATCATTTCTAATGAGGGTATCTTGGCTCGTTGCCGAAAAAGAAAGCCCCATCATCAAAATAGCTAAATATATTTGCTTAATCATTTTGTCTTATTTGTCATTCAAACGATATTGAAAGACTATAAGTGCTTTTTTGGTTAAATGTTTCGTTAATGGCTGGTTTGCTGCCTTTTCAGAAGGGATTCTCGACAAGTAAATCAATACAGAATAGCCCCTTAATCCCTTAATGCCCTAATGGTAAAAAAAAGACTGCTTTTTGAAATCCATCCTCTTAATTCACTTAATCCCTTAATGCTCTTAACGGTAAAAAAGACTGCTTTTTGAAATCCATCCTCTTAATTCAC
>CAYRVZ010000306.1:0-3238 GCA_964427815.1 uncultured Saprospiraceae bacterium
GGACCGCTAAGACGCTAAGGCGCGAAGGGTGGCATGATGACATAGGAGGAAACCGCTAAGACGCTAAGGCGCGAAGGGTGCATGAGCGTATAGGAGGAAACCGGTAAGGTTAAAGAAATTAGGGCTTTTACGTAAGTGTGCTTTTGCCTAAGAATCGAGTAAAAGGAATTTGGTTTATGCAAAATAAAAGCTAGCTCAATTTAACGAGCTAGCTTTCAATTTTAAAAAATTAAACGGTATTTTTAAAAAGGATACCCACCTTCTTTTATGACGGCTTCTGCAACAACACGGCGCATTTCCTTAATATTGATAGGTGGATACTTAGTAAAACGTTTTACACCCATCAAGAAGGCCTTTAACATATCTCCTTCATTGAAAGAGACAATGGCATCCTTCGCGATTTTGGCTATATGATCGTTAAAATCATAAAAGACAACTTTCAAGACCGCATCATAGACACTTTGATCGAGTTTCTTGTTTGGCATTTGCGCAAGCTTCTCAACTCTTAATAATAAAGATTCAGCCGCAAAAGTATCAATCATTATATCCGCAACATTCATCAGGATTTCCTGCTCATGCTGTAAGTTCATCTCCTTGTCCATTTGCTTCTTAGCAGCCGCCCCCGCAACCATCAAAATAATTTTTTTGAAATTCGCTAAAGCCGTCCTTTCTGCTCCATAGGTTCCTTCTGCTTTCGCAAAAGAAGGCATGGATGACAATTCTTTTTGTACTGCCCAAGCTGGTCCTACAATGTCAATCTTCCCTTTCATGGCACGTTTCAAAAGCATGTCAACAATCAACAACCGATTGATTTCATTAGTGCCCTCAAATATCTTGTTAATACGAGCATCACGATAAGCACGAGCCGCAGGAAATTCTTCTGAAAACCCAATACCACCCAAAACCTGCACCGTCTCATCTACGACATAATCTAGGACTTCAGAAGAATGTACCTTGATAATGGAACATTCAATCGCATATTCTTCAGCTGCCAACATCTTGGACTCCGCATACGAAACACCCGAAGCTTTTAATTCTGCTACTTTTAATTGCAGCATATTCGAAACGCGATAGTTGGTGCTTTCGGCTGTAAAGCAACGGATGGCTTGTTCGGCTAATTTATATTTTATAGCTCCAAAAGAAGAAATCGGGACTTTGAACTGTATGCGTTCATTGGCATAGTTAGCGGCTACATTTACACTTTCAATGGCACCACTCAAGGTCAATAGACCCAATTTAAAACGCCCAATGTTGAGCACATTAAAGGCTATCAAATGACCTTTTCCAATTTCGCCTAGTAAATTCTCCTTTGGGATTTTTACATTCTCAAAAAAGACTTGTCGAGTCGAAGATCCTTTGATTCCTAGCTTGTCTTCCTCCGCACCATAAGTAATACCTGGTGCATTTCTATCCACAATAAAACCCGTAAACTTATCCCCTCCTTCTTGCGCAAAAACAGTAAAAACATCTGCAAATCCAGCATTGGTAATCCACATTTTTTGACCATTGATGATGTAATGTTTGCCATCATCTGTCAACATGGCGGTTGTTTTTGCCGAAAGGGCATCCGAACCAGAAGTCGGTTCAGTCAAGCAATAAGCCGCTTTTAATTCTCCTGTAATTAATTTGGGCAAATATTTTTCTTTTAAGTAGTCTGTCCCAAAATAGAGTAGGGGCAGCATCCCAATACCTGTATGAGCCGCATAAGAAACCAAGGCACTACCACCACGCCCAATTGTCAAGTTAATGAGTGTGTTCGTGTTGGAATCCATCTGCATCCCCCCATATTGCTCAGGCATGTGTGTCCCTAATAGCCCCAATTCAGCCGCTTTATCTAATATCTTGACAACAATATTATCTTTTTGCTTCTCAATGGCTGGGATATTGGGCATGATTTCAGTATTGACAAAATCATTCACCATCCCACGAATCATTAATTGTTCTTCATTAAACTGTTCTGGGATAAAAATCTCATCAACGGATGAGTTTTTAATGACAAATTCGCCTCCTTTAAGGGCCGTAATAGGTTCTTTAGTTTCCATCTTTGTTTGATTTAAAGTAGTTATTCAATAGTTTTGTGGGATTAGATTGATGCTAAATTTATGCCAATACAATCCTTCCACATACATTCATACCATGACAACGTATAAAAGCAGTACCAAGTTATGACTTATTACGGTAATATTTGAATTTTTAGCCAATTATATTATTTGGTAAAGGGTGAAAGGTAAAAGGGTGAAAGGACAAGCCTGACGACGATAAAAAATCCACCAACGACAAGATCAGTTTAACAACTAACCACAAGTAAAGACACCACTTTCCAAAAGTCGGTAACTTTTGGAAAGTTCGACGAGTAAAGGGCATAGGTTATGGTAATCTCCAAAAAAAAGACTATTTTTGCGCAAGCTAAAAAGAAAATTATGGGAAGAGCATTTGAATTTAGAAAAGAGCGAAAAATGAAACGTTGGGCCAATATGGCCAAAGTATTCACCAAGATTGGCAGAGAAATTGCCATTTCGGTCAAAGAGGGAGGGGGCAATCCCGATTATAACTCCAGACTTAGAGCCGCTATCCAGAGTGCCAAGGCAGCCAATATGCCCAAAAAAAATATTGAAAATGCTATCAAAAAAGCCTTGTCGAAAGATGCGACTAATTTTGATGAAGTGCTTTATGAAGGCTATGCACCGCATGGTATTGCCGTCTTGGTCGAGACGGCTACGGACAATAGCACAAGGACGGTCGCCAGTGTGCGGCATATTTTTACTAAGTTTGGAGGCTCTTTAGGAACGTCTGGTTCCGTGGATTATATGTTTACCCGCAAGGGGGTCTTTAAAATCTCATCTGAAGGGCAAGATGTGGAGGAGTTGGAATTGATGCTGATTGACCATGGTCTGGATGAGATGAAGGTTGAGGAGGATGAGATTGATTTAATTGTTAAATTTGAAGATTTTGGTAAGATGCAGAAGGCCTTAGAAGATATGGCAATAGAAACCATCGAACAAAAATTTGAGCGCATTCCGAGTATGTTGAAAACACTTGCGGATGAACAAGTGGAAGACGTTATTAAGTTATTGGATAAGATGGAAGAGGATGAAGATATCACCGCCGTTTTCCATACGATGGATATGGACAACTAAACTTAAAAAAAATGCCAAAAAAATTGAAACTTAATTTTATTAGTCATATCTTTGCATTCGCTTAACAGCACGGTCCGTTCGTCTAGGGGTTAGGACGCCAG
>CAYRVZ010000307.1:0-1593 GCA_964427815.1 uncultured Saprospiraceae bacterium
AACATGTCTAAATACATCATCGCCATTGACCAAGGGACCACAAGTTCTCGTTCTGTTCTTTTTAACGAAAGTGGCCAACAAGTTGCCATCGAGCAACAAGAATTCACCCAAATATTTCCACAATCAGGCTGGGTCGAACATGACGCTATGGAGATTTTAGAAACACAGCTCAATACTTTTCACCATTTACTAAAAAACAATGGCTTATCAGCCAAAGATGTCGCTGCAATTGGTATTACCAACCAACGAGAAACTACCGTCGTTTGGAACAAAAAAACGGGTAAACCGATATATAATGCCATCGTCTGGCAAGACAGTAGAACGGCTGATTTTTGCGCAAGCTTAAAAGAAAAAGGACTAGAGTCTTATGTCAAGGCAACCACTGGTCTAGTCGTTGATCCTTACTTTTCGGGTACAAAGATTAGATGGATTTTGGATCATGTTGAAGGCGCGAGGAATTTAGCGCAAGCAGGAGACTTATTATTTGGAACGATTGATACTTGGTTGCTTTGGAATCTAACTGGAGGTGAAGTCCATGCGACAGACTATTCGAATGCTTCCCGTACCCTTATTTTTAATATTAAAAATTTAGAATGGGATGAAAAAATGATACAAGAATTAAATATTCCTAGAAGTGTATTGCCAGAAGTAAAGCCCTCTAGCTATCACTTTGGGGACTATGTATTGGATGGTCATCGCATTCCGATTGCAGGTATCGCAGGAGATCAACAAGCGGCCCTTTTTGGGCAATCCTGTTTCAATAAAGGCGAAGCCAAGAATACGTATGGCACGGGTTGCTTTCTATTGATGAATACGGGTACAGAGATGCAGCTTTCGCAAAATGGCTTGTTAACGACGATTGCTTGGGGAATTGATGATAAAGTCTATTATGCTTTGGAAGGAAGCATCTTTATTGCAGGAGCAGCGATTCAATGGCTTCGTGATGGATTAGGACTACTCGAACATGCCAAAGATAGTGAAGCCATTTCGCAAGAAATCACTGGTGACAATCCTGTATATGTAGTGCCTGCTTTTGCGGGATTAGGTGCGCCTTATTGGGATATGTACGCCAAAGGTGCTATTTTCGGATTGACTCGTGACACGGGTCGAAGTCATCTAGTGAAGGCTACCTTACAATCACTCGCCTACCAAACAAAGGACCTAATTAATGCGATGCAAGAAGACTGCAAAACACCGCTTTCGACATTGAAGGTAGATGGGGGCGCTTGCGCAAATAATGTGCTGATGCAGTTTCAAGCGGATATCTTAAATACACCGATTGAGCGCCCAAACAATGTGGAATCCACCGCTTTAGGGGCTGCTTATTTAGCCGGTATAACGATAGGACTATGGAAGAAAGAAGATATTTTGGATAACAAAAAAATTGATCGTCGATTCGAGCCTAAGATGGAGGAAGAAAGAAGAACAAAACTCTATGCGGGTTGGAAAAAAGCGATCAATCGGACCATGGGCTGGGATAAACCTGTAGCTTAAAGAAGACTGGTATATAACATATTGCACTTAGCGAGATTACCGCAAAAACAATTTTGACTTTTTTTTATAAAAACCCACTAAATGTCCCCCGCCAGCGGG
>CAYRVZ010000307.1:1693-3227 GCA_964427815.1 uncultured Saprospiraceae bacterium
AACAAAAGAAAATTTTTGAGTTATCCAGGCTTTTGAGTCTTAAAAGGAATGTTGATAAGGCAAAGGCTAGAGACTTTTAAGTTCAAAGTCCCTAGCGTGATTTAGTATACAAATAATAAGTTCTACTTTTTAGAATCTATCTAAATAAATGCTTAGCTTTGCGGTACATAAACGACAACTATGACTGCAATCTATAAAACAGACAGCTTAGCCAGAGTTATTCATGGAAATTACCGTCTTTTGGTGGTATTAGACCGTGTGAATATTAGCCTAGGATTCGCCAATCAAACAATCGAAGAGATTGCGCAAAAACAACAAGTAAATCCAGATGCACTCGTTTTAATTTTAAATCTCTTTGCGAATGAGAATTTTATTTCTGAGATTGGTAATCATTTCGATTATTTACCGGATATTATATTGTTTTTACGTAAGTCTCATACCTACTTCTTAGAAGATAAAATACCCTCCTTGCAGAAAGATATTCAGGAGTTGGTGCAAATACTTCAAGACCCAAAATCCAATCTAGTTGAGCGTTTTTATAATAAATACTCGGAAGAAATCTCCGAACATATGGAATATGAAAATGATACCGTCTTTCCTTATATCGAAAGCTTGTATGCATTTCATTCGACGAAAAAAGATCCAACCAAATCAAAATCTTTTAGTATCCAAGAGTACAAAGAACATCATGACGATATTGAAGCTACTCTAAATGATCTTAAGAATATCCTCATCCGACACCTTCCACAAAAAGAGGATAAAAAACTACGTTTTCACATTCTTAAGCAGCTATTTGAATTAGAAACAGACCTATGCATTCACACTAAAATTGAAAATGAGGTCATAATCCCGCTCGTCCGAAATTTAGAATCCCACATACAAGCGACATAGGTATGCGAAAGGTTAATCCAAATATATTAGTGATTGAAGAATCTGATATCATTCGAAATGGATTGGTTCATCTCTTGCGTGATAAAAATTCCGCTTGGGCAATAAATCAATGCGGAAAAGAATGTATCTGGGAACTAGCTTTCTCTAAGCATGAGCCAGATATTGTGATAATTCCTCCTAGCCTTTTGGAACAAAATCAAAAGAGCCTAATTTCGATACAGAAAAAACATTCCTTTAAAATTGTTGGTTTAATCTATTCTTACCACCATCCTGAAAACTTGAAATCATTTGATACACTTATCCATCTAAATGATAACGGAGCGTCCATACAAAACACCATTCAAAAAATGCTTTTTGCAGAACCTCAATCCAATTTCTCTGATAACTTATCAAAACGAGAAACAGAAGTACTTAAATGTATATCAACTGGATATCCAACCAAACAAATAGCAGACAGGCTACATATCAGTATTCATACCGTCAATGCCCATCGCAAGAATATCATGAAAAAGTTAGAAATAAAAACCATTTCTGGTTTAACTATCTATGCGGTTCTTAATAATATTATTTCTATAAAAAATTCTTGATATAAAAGTGAGCGATGGACAACTGTAGGTACGGATTCGACAGGGGCTCTACAGAT
>CAYRVZ010000308.1:0-346 GCA_964427815.1 uncultured Saprospiraceae bacterium
ACCTATATTGTTTGCCGCAGCTTCGTTGCTGGCACTCAAATCGGTTAGGTCAAAATTGTCCCAATTGCCCCCATAGTATCCAGGGTTAACTCCTGCCTTAAAAGCTTTAGTATATGGGCTGACTTGGTCGTTAGCGGTGAAATTGACTTGCGCAAATAGCAATTGACTCACAGTGAATGCTATGAGTGTAAATAGATACCTTTTCATAAGCGTTATTTTCCCTTTCGGAATGAAAAATAATAATGTGGTATCAGGATAAAGAATGCTACAGGGATGGCAAAGATAACGAATAATTTTATAAACGTAAAATTTTCTTTTCCTACCATTCGGTTTCATTTAAGAAAGG
>CAYRVZ010000308.1:446-3203 GCA_964427815.1 uncultured Saprospiraceae bacterium
GAAACCCATGGAAGGGTAATATACAGGAGGAAAATAAAATTTATGGAGCTAAATTGAATTATCTTTTCCTACCATTCGGTTTCATTTAGTAAAGGGAAACCCATGGAAGGGTAATATACAGGAGGAAAATAAAATTTATGGAGCTAAATTCAAAGCCTACTACTCAGGGCGCATCTGTGGGAAAAATAATACCTCTTGAATAGAAGGAGAATTTGTCATGATCATGGCTAGGCGATCTATACCGATTCCTATACCTGCCGTTGGCGGCATGCCAAACTCTAAAGCCCTCAAAAAATCTTCATCCAATTGCATCGCTTCTTCATCTCCGCGCTTCCCAAGTGAAAGTTGCTCTTCAAACCTTGCACGCTGATCAATTGGATCATTGAGCTCCGTAAAGGCATTTGCAATTTCTTTAGAATTACAAATTAACTCAAACCGCTCGACCAATCCTTCTTTGCTCCGATGCTTCTTTGCTAACGGACTCATTTCTAATGGGTAGTCCGTAATGAACGTCGGTTGTATTAATTTGCCTTCTACGTTTTCACCAAAAATCTCATCTATCAATTTCCCTTTACCCATACTTTCGTCAATAGGTACATGCAATTTTTTTGCCGTTTCCCGCAAGGCAGCCTCATCCATCTCTGATATATCAATGCCCGTATATTCTTCGATCGCTTCAAACATCGTATAACGCTTATACGGAGCCTTAAAACTGATCATATTATCACCAACTTGAACCTCCGAACTGCCATGTAAAGCAATCGCAACTTGCTCCAACATTTTTTCTGTAAAGTCCATCAGCCAATACACATCCTTGTAAGCAACATACAATTCCATCAGCGTAAATTCTGGATTGTGAAAACGACTCATACCTTCATTACGAAAGTCTTTCGCAAATTCAAATACCCCATCAAATCCACCTACAATCAAACGCTTTAAATACAATTCATTAGCTATCCGCAAGTAAAGCGGCATGTCTAAAGTGTTATGATGGGTCTTAAAAGGGCGTGCCGCAGCACCGCCATACATCGGCTGCAAAATAGGCGTTTCTACTTCCAAATAATCCGCATCTTCCATATAATCTCGCATCGTTCGGATCATCTTACTCCTTTTCCGAAAGGTCTCTCTAACCTCTGGATTGACAATCAAATCCACATATCTTTGGCGGTAACGCAGCTCTGGATCGGCAAATGCATCATGCACATTGCCTTCATCGTCTGTTTTGACAATCGGTAAAGGGCGAAGCGACTTGGATAGAAATTCAAACTCATGCACACGTACAGTAATTTCCCCTGTTTTAGTTAAGAAAACTTCTCCAGCAACACCTATAAAATCCCCAATATCCGTATATTTTTTGAAAACTTGGTTGTATAGCGAAGTATCTTCTCCGTCCGCTAGATTATCTCTATTTAAAAACAATTGAATACGCCCCGTTTTATCCTGAATCTCTGCGAAAGCAGCCTTTCCCATGATGCGTCTTGACATTAACCTTCCGGCCAAACGAACTTTCTGAAAATTACCTTTCTCCACATCAAAGTCAACTGCAATTTCTTTAGCGAAAGCATTTACTTCGTAACCCATTGAAGGATAAGGGTTTATGCCCATTTCTCGGAGCGCGTCGAGGCTCTTCCTGCGTTCTATTTCTTGGTCTGTAAGCTGCATAGTATCAATTGTTTTTTTCAGGCAGCAAAAGTACAAAATATTGGCTCTTCTAAGTAAATAAATTAGGTTTACTTTTTTTCTACTATGAAAAATAACTAAATCTTAATAGATTTAAAGACCATGTTTTGTCTGAGAACCGTTATATTTGCGTATCGCAACATCACTTACACGCCATTTCATGTTTTTACATCGTTTGTTTTCTAATACTTTAGTTGGATACCACTCATGGAGAAGTGCACAAACTCTATTCGTAGGCATGTTTTGCTTGACTCTTTTGCTTCTGACTTCAAGTAGTTTTGCTCAAACTGTAATCTTATCGGATCCCGGTATTACCTATAATAACACGGATGCTGTTACAACGGACTCTTATACAGTAGATATTAGCAATTGTACTTCCATATACTTCTCAATGGATTTTCATTTTTCTCATCCTTGGATCGGAAGTGGGAATATGGAATCTCCTGATGAATGTCTATTTAATTCAGATCCTTGTCTAGGAGATCCGAATATGCCTGCTGCTGGAGGTTGTGCAACATGTTGGGATTTCTTGTATACACAAGTGTTGATAGATGGAGTAACCCAAATAGTCCCACTTGGTTTGATTGGTGCTGCTCCAAATTTATTGCAAGATGGTACAGTTGTATTTGGTCCCTTTTGTTCTAATGGGGCATCTAGTATGACCGTGATAGTGCAGACTCAAACTTGGGCTGCGTCTGAATCTGTTACATTTTCAAACATTGAAGTGCTTTGCTGGGATGGTAATGGGAGCATGACGGCTACTCCAAATCCTACTTGCCAATCAGATGGTTTGACATTAAATGGGACGGTAAATAATTCTGGAGATATTACAAGTACACAGTGGAATGGACCTGGTGTTATTTTAGACCAGAATGATATTAATACTACCGTTGCAAATCCGCCAATCGGTACAAATAGTTATTTTTTTGAAATTACAGATGCAAATAATTGCTCTACTGTTTATAGCGAAATAGTGACCGTTAGTCCTTCTCCTACTGCGACATTAAGCCTAACTGGGAGTAACAGTATTTGTACTGGACAATCCACAACCTTGGAGATAGATTTTCAGGGAGACGC
>CAYRVZ010000309.1:0-3178 GCA_964427815.1 uncultured Saprospiraceae bacterium
AGCAATTGGTTCTCACGTCTATCAAGTACATTCAATCCATCAAAGTGCAGGTACAGCCTTGGCACTAGAAACACCCATCAATCTAAAGCAATATGGGCCGGGTGTGTTACAGACGGCTTCTGCCCGAGGGACTGGTGCTAGCCATTTGGGTGTAGCTTGGAACGGCATAAATATCCAAGGCATGACGCATGGGCAAGTGGACTTGAGTTTGGTTCCTACTACCCTATCAATTGCATACATTCCCGGTGGAAATAGCACGATGGATGGGTCAGGCAATCTAGGAGGTTTGGTTCGATTAGATACACGTTTTCGTAAAAAGACGCAGATTCATTTTGGATCTACGTTAGCGAGTTTTCACAATTATAGTTTTAATGGGGGGTTTAATTTTACAAAAAGAAAATGGTCTAGCCAATCTGCGGTCTCCTATCAGACGGGAAAAAATGATTTTCCATTTATCAATACTACTTCGGTCAATAAACCAAGGGTCACTCAAATAAACAATGCTTATCAAGTTTTACAGGTTCGTCAAGACGTAGCATTCAACCTAAATAGAAGCAATACTTTTCGGTTTCATTATTGGCTAACTGCTGCTAATCGGGAGATTCCACCCTCCATGACTGCGAGCAATGATCACGCTATTCAAAGTGACCAAGCCCACCGCTTTTTGGCGGATTGGATTTTCTCTTGGAAGTCTAAGTATTCCTTGCGGACAAAAATCGCCCATATCAATGAGCAACTTACTTTTCAAAATGATGCACTCTATGATTTTACCGCTACTTCTAAGCAAACCATTGATTCAAGGCTTTCACTAAAAAAGGACAAACACCGCTTCCAGTTTGGTTTATTTGGAACCTTAGAGCAAGCCGATGCTGATGGCTACGCAGCAAAACATCAACGTTTCACTTCTGCCCTATCCTTTGCCGATATTTACTCTGCGACTGCACAAATTAAGCTATCAGCGCAAGGCCGACTAGAAGCGAAAGAATTAAAAGAGGTCATTCCAATATTTAGTTTTGCTGGAGAATGGCAGCTCAATCCAAATGCACCCTACCCAATCGTTATAAAAAGTAAATTGGGGCGGCATTTTCACCGTCCTACATTTAATGATTTGTATTGGAATGGACTAGGAAAGCCAGACTTAAAAGATGAAATAGGCTATCAAGGTGAAATGAGCTTTTCTTTCGAAAACAACCAAAAGCCCCTTAGTCATTGGTACTTTAACACGACTGCTTTTTTATTAAACATTGATAATTGGATATTATGGGCACCTAATCAAACAGGTACTTGGCGACCCAGTAATAAATTAAAAGTACAATCGACTGGCATAGAGTCCACTTTTAAGTATTCCATTTTGCGCAAGCCGTTATCCTTTAAAAGTAATCTTAATTATACTTTCGTCAAAACAATTAATCAAGCAGACGGCTTTGAGAAAGGCAAACAATTACTGTATGTCCCTCGTCACAAACTAAATGGCACGCTCCATTTTGGCTATCAAAGGTGGCAGTTTTTAAGTGAACAACTTTACGTTAGCAAACGCCCAATCACGACGGACAATAGCCGTTACTTAACCAGCTATTGGGTTCAAAACATCCAGCTAGGCTATACATTTAAAAACAAATGGACGGAAGGACTTGTTAGATTAAAAGTAAATAACGTATGGGGTTCACCTTATCAAATTATTCAATTTCGTTCGATGCCTGGGCGAGGCTTTGAAATGGGATTTAATTTTGATTTCTTTTAACATTCAGCGACCCAATGAGTTATGCTTTTGAAAGTTATACCATAATAAATGGAAGAGCTAATAAAAACAACAGTTTGTATCATCGGCGCGGGGCCGGCTGGCTGTGCTGCTGCGCTAAAGCTGGATCGGCTTGGCATCAAAAGTGTCTTGGTGGAAAAAGCACAATTTCCACGTGATAAAATATGCGGTGATGCACTCAGCGGTAAGGTCATGGTAAATTTAAAACGGATAGATCCTGAGCTTTTGAAGCGTTTTTATGCGGCCAGTTGGAAGAAAGGCATCAACGGTATCCGAGTAGCATTACCCTCTAAAAACCGCCATTTTGACTTACCCTTTAAGCCTTCGACGCATTTTGGCGAAGAGATGCCTCCTTCATTTACCGCAAGGCGAATGGATTTTGACAATTTTCTTGCGGAAGAAATAAGGCGCTGCTCCAATGTTCAATTTTATGAAAACACCCCCATTACAGAACAAGAAAGAATTGCGGATGGGTTTGAGTTATTTTCACCCAAAGCCGGATTGCGCATTCAAGCCAAAATGGTCATAGATGCTTCGGGTGCACAATCAAAATTTTCACGAGTTATTGGCGGATTGAAAAAGGATGATGCACACTATGCTGGCTCAGTCCGTGCCTATTTTAAAAATGTCAAAGGCTGTGAACACGACTTTATTGAGATCCACTATTTGAAGTCAATTACACCAGGTTATTTGTGGATATTTCCTTTGCCTGATAATACGGCAAATGTAGGAATTGGGATGCGTACTGATATTATCAATAAACGGAAAGTCAATTTAAGAAAAGAAATTGACCAATTATTACAAAATCATCCTGGGCTAAAAGAACGTTTTGCGGAAGCGAAGCAAGAAGGGCCTTGGAAAGGTTTTGGGTTACCGTTTGGGTCTAAGCAATATCCATTGACTGGGGATAATTTCATCCTTGCAGGAGATGCTGGATATTTGGTTGATCCTCTTTCTGGGGAAGGTATTGGACATGCTTTTTATAGTGGTGTTTTTGCGGCCGAACAAGTAGAAAAATGTATTGCTGCGGATGACTTTTCAGCCGATTTTCTAAAGCCGTATGATGCTAGAATCTGGCGAGTCATCGGCAAAGAAATGAAATTGAGTTATCGGATGCAACGTATATTAAATAGACCTTGGCTGGTTGGTTTATTGAGTCGAATACTGCTCGCCAATCAAAAATTAATTCGTAAGATTGCGGATATGTTTACGGATTTTGAGTTGCGTAAAGAATTGGTCAAGCCTGGTTTTTGGATTCGTAATTTATTTAGATAGGCAACTGACCTGATGGATAGGTACTCGTTATCTTAGCGTTTCAAAAAAACATCTTACTTTGTTGAATGTGTAAATATGGGCTCGATCCGACGGAGTGATTTTATACGATTCCATTAACTATTCCCATTACTAGTGTGGTGATTT
>CAYRVZ010000310.1:0-3177 GCA_964427815.1 uncultured Saprospiraceae bacterium
GAAATTACATCTACTCGAAAACAAAAAAGAGAACAGTCTTATAATTGCCACGCATGATAAGCAATCAGAAAATGGAGCGATGCTAGGAATGGCCATTTCATTTCCGAAGGAAGTATATCATTTCAAACAAGAATTACCCAAAGAAAATGCAGACCTTACCAATACTTATGCCATTTTCTTAAAAATAAGGAACAATCAACCTGTCAAATTCAAGTTTATATCTGCTTGGGAAACGCAAGACAAAAAAATGGGGGATGAAAAATACTTTTTGGAATCTTTAACGAAATAGAATATGCGTTTACTGCTTGTCTTTTTCTTTGTAGGGTTTTCTCAAATAGCCGTCGCACAATTCTCCGTTGCCAAAATATTCTCTAGCAACATGGTCTTACAACGAGATGTGGAGATTCCTATTTGGGGATGGGGCGTAACGGGTACAAAGGTTACAATCAACTATCACCAAGCTTCATTATCCACAACAGTAAAAGATGGAACATGGGAAATTTTATTACCAAAAAAAGCACAAGGCACTGATTATCAAATAGATATAAATACTCCGGATACCAGTATTTCCTTTACAAACATTGCTATTGGTGATGTTTGGCTTTGTGCTGGTCAATCAAATATGGAATGGACTGTAGAAAATTCTAATGATGCGGCTCATGAAATAAGCCATGCAACATATCCAAAAATCAGGCTTTTTGAAGTGCCACACAAAATTACAAATAAGCCTGTTCGAGACATTGAAGAGGGTCAATGGGAGATTTGTGATTCCAATAGTGTTAAACAATTTTCTGCTGTCGGCTATTTTTTTGGACGCCAAATTTATAAGGAAGTAAAAGTACCAATTGGTTTGTTGAGTGATAATTTTGGGGGCACTGTTGTAGAAACTTGGATGAGTCCTAATGGCTTTTCGGGTCTTCCCCATTTTCAAAAAGAAGTAAACAAACTGGCCAATACAGACTTAGACAAAATAAAAAAGGAAGGAAAAACTAAATTTGACAAATGGATATTGAATTTTGCCGCTAAGGATAAAGGTAAGAAAGGAGCGTTATTTGTTTGGCAAAATACAAATGCCGAAAATTGGGAACAAATGCCTTTACCGAGTACTTGGGAAAGTAATGGAATTAATAATTTTAAAAACTTAGATGGTGTAGTCTGGTTTCAAAAAACAATTCAATTAACCCAAGAAGAAGCGACCAAACAGGCGCTCCTCTCTTTGGGAACTATTGATGATACGGACATTACTTGGATCAACGGTATCCAAGTGGGAGAAATGCACAATCGTTACAATAAAGACCGGAACTATAAAATTAAAAAAGGCGTTTTGAAAGCCGGTGTAAATACTATTGTCATTAGAGTAGAGGACTATATTGGGGGTGGAGGGCTATATGGAGCTCCTGACAAACTCCATTTAAAGCTTGGTAACCAAAAAATTTCATTAGCTGGAAAATGGAAATACAAATTAGGCTACGCAGCCACTACGAAAATGCCCATGGGGGCAAAATTTGGACCCAACTCCTTCCCTACTCTACTGTACAATGGCATGATTGCTCCTATCCAAAAGTTCCCTATCAGGGGCGTCATCTGGTATCAAGGGGAGTCAAATGCATATCGTGCAGAAGAGTATAAATCATTGTTTGTCAATTGGATACGAGATTGGCGTAAGCTATGGAAGAATGAAAAGATGCCCATGATTTGGGTACAACTTGCCAATTTTCAACAACCGCAGCCGACTCCAGAAGAAAGTGAATGGGCAGAATTACGTGAAGCTCAAACATTTGCCTTGTCAGAACCAAATACCGCTATGATCACCGCCATTGATATTGGCTCTGCCCACACCATTCATCCACTCAACAAACAAACGGTTGGAGAACGACTAGCGAATGCTGCACTAAGTATTAGTTATGACATGCCACAAAACTATCAAAGTCCTACATACCAGAACCACAAAAAGAAGAAAAAATACATTGACATCACTTTTAATTCTACTGGTAAGGGACTACAAGCAAAAAGTAAATATGGCTATGTGAAAGGATTTACCATTGCTGGAAAAGATAAGAAATTTCATTGGGCGCAGGCGGAAATATTAAGTGATAATAAAATCAGGGTATTTGCGCCAAAAGGAATCAGACCAGTAGCGGTAAGATACGCATGGGCAAATAATCCAGATCCTGCAAATGTTTATAATGCTTGGAATCTGCCTTTGCTTCCCTTCAGAACAGATCGTTGGAAATTATCTACAGACGGAATCATTCGAAAGTAAAATTAACCTTATGCTAAGATTTAGTTTTTTTATTACACTTCTACTCATCTTTGGCATTGGCTGCAAAAATGATGTCAAGCAGAAGAAGCACACCCCTGTTCTTGAAAAAAAAGAGCCAAAACTCTTACAGTCTGAGATTAAAAATCAAGAAATAATACTGGGCAGCTATATCAATACTTACTTTGTTACTCCGAATCCCACCAATACAGATATACAATTTACTGTAATAAAAAAAGATTCCTGCACACAGGCATTTTTACAAAACAGAGGCATCAGCAATATCATATTAGCTCCGACTCAAATCACTGATAATGAGTTTATTACAAATATTTTAGGACAAAACAAATATGGCAAGAGTCGAATTATTTTCGACACCAAAGTTATCCAGCCAAAAGGTGATTTATATTATGCTTTACCCGTCAATCGACTGACGAATCAAACACCTCAATATGAGTCGTTAACAACTATTCTAAAAAGAGCAGCGCATTCTTCTAGCCATACAACAATCTTTTTAGGATCAGGCGACTATGGCTCTTTTACGCTATCTAATAATAAAAATTTAACGCTTGTACCTATGTTGGAAGCAACTCCAACTTTTACGAACATACAAATATCAAATTGTACAAACATCACCTTGCAAGGGTTAACTGTCTCTTCAATTAACCCCAAAGGTAAAAGAAGCTACTACATAGAAATTGATTCTTCGTCTTCCAAGATTAGTATTAAAAATTGTTTGATACAGGCAGCCAATAAAACGGAATCTTGGGAACCGTTGGACTGGGCAAACAAGGCAGCCAATGGGATTTATTCATTCGGTTCCAATTGTCTTTTTCAACAAAATCTGATTCGTAATATTCATCATGGAATAGAAACAAAAGGCAACAACAATATTATAAACAACAATGTGATTGTTC
>CAYRVZ010000311.1:0-3153 GCA_964427815.1 uncultured Saprospiraceae bacterium
TCATATTGGGATCTGCGTTCCAATCTTTAGCGTGATGACGGATGTATTTGATAGCTCTTTTGGCATCATCTAGCATGTCCGGATGTTTGTTACCACTTCCATCAAATTTACCAAGTCGATATTTTAGTACAAAAGCATGTGCGCCATGTTTGTTTGCCCATTTGGCAATTTTATGCCCTTCATGGTCTATGGCATGCATCGTATAACCTCCGCCTGGAAAAATTAATAATACAGGCGTATTGGGCTTGGCATTCGGTAGGGTATAGCTGTACATTTTTGCTACGGCTCCTTTTTCTTTCATGTCTTCTTTACCGTTTCGGACTAGTGGCTGGATCTCTTTAGATAGCGGATAGATGGCTATTTCTTTTCCAGCTTGCGCAAAAATAAAACTTGGAAATAGGAATAGAAAAAAGAAGTATTTCATTATTTGTATTTTTAATATTAAAATTTTATTCGGCAGCACCATCCAAAAAACTACCATAGCCTATCATGACAAAGGACAATAGCAGAATGACCATGCCTAAGGAAAGAATGTTTTTTGTTTTGGCAGAAATGCCCTTCCACTCTTTGAAATAAATCCCCCAAGCCGTGCTAAATAAAATAATAAATCCCATGTGTAGTGACCAACTAGCAAAACCAAACTTCTCGCTCAAGAGTGTAGCGCCCATCCCATAAAAGAAGAATTGCAAATACCAAGTGACCCCTCCAAGCCCAGAAAGTAAATAGTTTTTGGCTAAAGGAACGGCTTCTTTTTTGTCATCAATAATAGCTGTCTTTGCCGTGAATTCACCGAATGTTTTTTTGCGAGCAGTTTGGAATAATGTCCAAGCGTAATTCGATAAAATACCACCCAATAATATCCAGACCAATACCGCATTGTTCTGATATAAATCGCCTGTACCAAGTTTTAAAGCTTCCTTTGCAATGGGTGCACCTGCATTCAGCCCAAAAGAAAAACTAGCACTCAGAATACCCGAAAAAATGGCGACGCCTAGACCTTTCCACAAATCAAATTCTTTGATAGCTTCTTGTTGTTTGTCAGCCCCCAAATCTTTTTCTTTTGACATGCCTGCTTTGCCAATAAAAGCAATACCCACCAGCACCATAAATATGCCTGCCATGGTTAATAAACCACCATTGGTGTGAAATTTTTCACTTATTGTGCCATCTAAAATCGGTGGGACTAATGTACCAAAAGCAGCCGTAAAACCAAGGGCTACAGCCATTCCAAGCGAGACCCCTAAGTACCGCATAGCCATCCCAAAAGTCAAGCCACCCACACCCCATGCCATACCAAATAGAAAGGTATTACGGATAGTATCGCTATCGGCAGAAGTCAATACTTCTAATAAGTGTGGCGTAGTTAAATAGGCAACTACCCAAGGAGCCAATATCCAAGCAGCAAAGCCCAATACAGTCCAAGAAGTCTCCCAAGTCCAATGTTTAACTAGATTGACAGGTATATAGAAAGAACCTGCTGCAAATCCGCCAATAGCGTGATATAAAATTCCAAAAAATGCACCCATGATTGTTTGTTTTTAATTGTAATATCTATTATGCTGCTTCAAAGTCTTTGCTCAATAATGCTTTTGCTTTCGCTAACTCTTCTTTAGTAAATGGCGTCGCCAAAGAAGCGGATACAGCTCCTTTCACCTCAAATGAATTTTTGCCACCAGACAAGACGGTGGATATGCCCTTTTGATCTAAAACCCAGCGCAAAGCAGCTTGTGGCATGTTGGTCACATCGTTTCGTATTAAATATTTAAAGGCTTCTACCTGACGAACTCTTTCCACAATTTCGGCCCTTGAATACCGCGCATTTAAAGTGCCTGCTGCAAATGTGGTATTTTCGTCAAAGACACCAGCCAAAAATCCATTCGCCAAACATTCTCTTGCAAAAACGCCAATCGGGTATTCACTTAATTCATCAATCAAGTCTTGTGCTTCCCGATTCATCAAGCTTAGGACAACTTGCACTACATCAATTTTTCCTTCTTTCGCCCAAAGCCGCGCCATGTCCTCTGTCTGGTGAAACATAGATATAGAATGTCCAATAAATCTAACTTTTCCTTGTTTCACGACCTGTGCCGCTCCTTCCCATACGTCCTCTTGGATTTCATCGGGAGAAAAGGGTGAATGAAAGAATAATACATCAATATGGTCAGTCTGTAATCGCTTCAAACTTTCTTCCACGGAAGCCACAATACGTTCTTTCGTAAAAATGGAAGCACCGCCTTGTATCGTAGGATTACGCCCAAACTTGCTGGAAATCAACACTTTATCTCTGATTCCTTTTAGCGCTTTGCCGAGTACAATTTCGGCAACTCCATCTTGGTCAGCTGTACCATATTGTGGGGCAGTATCAAAAAGGTTGATGCCCATTTCATATCCATCTCGAATGGTTTGAATGCCTTCTGCTTCAGGCACACCGCCATAGACATTGTTGCCAAAAGCCCAAGTGCCAAGTCCTATTTCACTTATTTGTATTCCTGTTCTGCCTAATGTTCTGTAATTCATTTTTCGATTTTTAGTATGCTAATGTACGACCTTTTAGGGGATTGGTGCACACGGTTACTTGGGTTTTGTAATTAATAATATTAAGTCTCAACAAATTTGGGGATCAATTCCAGCATCCGTTTTTCAGCCTTCGTCAAAAACAATTCCACAATTTCCTTTCCCATTTTAGCAGTAGCTGGTCGAGGATCTGCTCCCGAAACGGCATGTTCTTTCAATGTGATTTCTCCTTTTTTTGGAAGCAATCCCAAATCAACGGTCTGTGGCGCATAATGCAATTGTAAAGCTGTCTCTCCGATAGCTGAATGATTTGCCACTAAAACGTCATCTGGCAAAAGGTCAAATTCAGCAATAGCCCAAACAAATATATCGGAATGCTGCTCATTAAAGGCTTCCGCAATTTCTTTTAGAATATGGATATGTGGTTCGCCAGCATGCCCTGTCAAAAGAACGATTACTTTATAGTTTTGTCGGTACAACTGCGCTAGATACTCTTGGCACATCATCCGTATTAAATCTTCAGAAAATTCAATCGAATGCTGCTTAAAGTCACACAGAGGATAGGAGGAGATTAAATTCGCTGCAGCATGAACCACAGGAAATACCACTCCGCCCACACGCTTAGCTAAGTCAGTAACC
>CAYRVZ010000312.1:0-3150 GCA_964427815.1 uncultured Saprospiraceae bacterium
CCTTCAGATTTATTTTATCCTCCGCTTTTTCTCCTATACGAATCACAAATCCCTTGAAGTCATAGTTAAATACACTTTCTTCTAGGCTTAATGCTGGTTTTTGTGTTCGGATATCATGCAGTCTTGATTTGAATTTTAAATTAGAAAAAGGAATCAGATAGTTGGAAAAGATAAAGGATAGCCCCGCCATGCCTATGGCTAAGAAAATTAAGGGTCGCATGATCCTACCTAGTGATATTCCTGCTGATTTCATTGCAGAAAGCTCATATTTTTCCGCAAGGGCGCCCATTGACATGACGGAAGCAAGCAACATGGCAATACTCATTGCCATGGGTACTAAGGATATGGAAAGGTAAAATATGAACTCAAAAAGCATCCATATACCTACTCCTTTGCCCATGATGTCATCGACATAGACCCATAAAATCTGCATGGTGAGAATAAACAAAGCAATCCCCAACGCCACAGAAAAGGGCGGGAGAAAATTCTTTAAGATCATTTTGTCTAGCTGGCGAATGGCTTTATCTTTTTTACCTTACGGAAACACTTATTGAACGGTAAAGGTACAGTATTTATTTAATTTTTGGCAGGATTTGCTGAAGTGATGATTCATGCAAAAGCAAAGTAAATAGGACAATGGTCAGCTTCTTGTATTCCCTCCAACACTTACTTATCAATGAGTAGGAATAATGGTGCACTCCTTTAGTTGATCAATGATTACTTGAGGTTCAATAAATTCTCTTTTATTACCCCAAGCATTGTTGATAAAATTAATAATATTAGCAATTTCAATCTCGTCTAATTTATCATTGGGTGGCATCTTCTGAAAGTCAAATACTTTCTGATTGACCGTAATGGATGTATCTAAACCATTGCGAATAATACACGCAATTTTGTCTTGTTGTTCCCTTAAATAGTCTGAATTTTTTAACGGGGGAATAAGTGCTGCTAAGCCGACACCATCAATGCCATGACAATCTGCACAATGTTTATTGTAGGAATTCATGCCCTTTCCATAGGGATTTTTATCGCAAGATTGAATTACTAAGAGGAGTAGTAAAACAAGCAACCTACTCATCTAATAATTTTTGAATATCTTTCATAAAGCGATTTACATCTTTCAAGTTCGTGCCATCACAGAAGGAACGGACATGTCGGTTTTTATCGATTAAAATAAATCGACCACTGTGGTCATATCCTCCTGCTACCGTAGAATCTTCAATGGCAGTGCTGAAATAGTCGTCCGCGATCCCATAGATCTCATCCTTCTTGCCTGTGACAAAATGCCATTTTGAACTCTTCACGCCTAGTTTATCGCTATAGGCTTTGAGGGTCGGAATGGAGTCATACTTTGTGTCGATACTGTGCGCGAGAAGCACAACTCTATCCTCGGATTCAAACTTCTTGTACAAGCGATGCATTTGGGCAGTCGTCTTGGGACAGATTGTCGGGCAAGAGGTAAAGAAAAAATCTACGACATAAATTTTATCTGTAAAGGTTTCATTATTAACAATTTGGCTATCCTGATTGATAAAAGAAAAAGCTGGAATCGTGTGCGGAATACTGTCTCCATTCTCAAAAGTCGGACGACCTAATACAGGCAAAGGTTGAGTAGCATTGGTCTTTTTACAGCCAGAACTAAAAACCACCAATAATAGAAATACAAAAGCTAACAAACTATTTTTTAAAAGCATGTAGATTTTTTTTAGCGTGCTCCATGGCGTGATAAATTCTATCACTTACATTGATGATTTCTTTCTTTTGTATCTTTAGAAACTGCTGATACTCTGCGGATTCTTTATCAAAACCTTTAGATTTTGGGCCCCATTGATTCATCCAAGTCATCATCATCTCTTCCGCTTCTTCTAATTCGCCAATGGAATAATTAATTTCAGCTAATTGTACTGAATCTGTAATGCCAGAGGTTAGTTTTTTAAGATCTTTTTTGAGGTTCTGTACTTCTGAAATTCTGGGCATCGCATCATCGTGTATCATCATGATCTCGTCATATCGAGTTATTTTTTTGGGCTCGTCACATGATTGAAAAAAGATAAGTATCATGAAAAGGGGCAGAATAAGGAGTATCGTTTTTTTCATTGGTCTCGTTTTTTAATCCAGCAAATGTGGACGTATTTTTTTTCTAGAAGCCTTTAAATCACTTTTTAGTCCTTTTTGCCGTTTGATTTTTGCTTTGACACTCCTAGGGATTTTTGTTTTTTTACGTTTTTTGGGAACGAATAGCCCTTGCTCCAAAATGGCCAATATTTTTTCCGTGGCATCTTGTCTATTACGAAGCTGAGACCTAGTCTGCTGCGAAGTTATGGATAATTCTTTAAACGGGTTTAATCGTTTGGAGAGATTTTGAAAAAGCAAGGTTTTTTCTTGATCTGATAAGCCTTTAGATTCTGCAATAGAGAAGGTAGCCAAGGCTTTTGTATTGACTTTGTTGACATGTTGCCCTCCTTTCCCAGAACTAGTTGAAAAGCGATATGATATTTCCGTAAGGATAATAGTGTGATTCATGCTCTACTTCCCTAATTCTTCAAATAATTTTTCATACTTTTTGCCTAGTTCTGTCATTCGTTCCTTAAAGGCATTTCCCACTTTGTCTAAGGCTTCGGCTTGCTCTTCACTAAACTTCCCTTGCTCTTTATGTTCAGCAGTGTAAGTATCAAACTTCTCCATGGTGCTCATTATCTTTCCACTATTAGCAGTGAATTTGGTGACCAAATTCATGACTCGTAACAAATCTCCTGCGGACTGATTATCGGAAGAATTAATTTTTTTTAATAAATCTTTACTTTCCAATGCCACTTTTTCAACATTATCAGAAAATTCATTGATGGCTGCTTCTGAGGATTCTACTAGGTCAACTAATTCAGGATCGGCTTTGATGGAAGGATCTATGGCTATTTCCATAGGAGGTAAATAACTCGCATCTCGGTTTACAGAAGAAGCAATTTTGTCAGACTTACAACTAGTAAAGAATAACCCAAAAGTCAAAATAAGGATGATTTGTTTCATTATTGGTGTGTTTTATGGAGGTAAAATTACGATAAATTATACTCATAAGCAAAATTAATAAGCCCTATTGACGTTCTATACACATGTCTGCATCGAATCGCCAATTTCGGTTATTTATTTTCCTTT
>CAYRVZ010000313.1:0-3150 GCA_964427815.1 uncultured Saprospiraceae bacterium
TGAGGCATTTCTATTTCGCCAGCCTTAAAATCAAAATCAGCCAAAACCATCGTATCGGAAAACTGCATGCCTTCAATGATCTTAATATCTCCTTTTTCGATAGAGCCGATGGTGTTTTCGATGGCTCTAAATTCTTTGGGCGTCGGTAATTCTGTAAGGTCTTTGATGCCGAAGTAGTCCATGAATTTGTCGCTAGTACCGTATAGTAAAGGTCTACCAGCAGATTCGGAGCGCCCGACCATCGTGATTAATTCTTTTTCTAACAGCTTCTGGATAGAGTAATCGCAGCTTACGCCTCTGATGGCCTCTGCTTCGGTTTTGGTAGCAGGTTGCTTGTAGGCTATGATGGCCAAGGTTTCTAATGCAGCGGTCGAAAGCTTTTTATTAGAATTTTGCTTGAGCATGACTCCTACCGTGTTGTGGAAAGCCCCTTTTGTTAAGAACTGATATCCTCCTGCAATCTGTACTAATTCGATGGCAGAACTAGGCTTGTCATATCTGGCTTTAATGGCATCGATGGCGGTCTCTATGTCTTTTTTTTCTACCTTTGCATCAAATAGTTCTTCGAGTACACTTTCGAATTCAAAGAGTTTGATAGGTTGGTCTGATACGAAGATTAGACTTTCAATATGTTGGGCTAGTTTTTTCATTAGGGCAAAATTACATTCTTTTGTCTATTATAAGGATAGTGAAAGCACTATTTTTTTGGGTTTTAGCTTTTTCCGTAAGGAAAAAAATAAGAACAGGGCACTATCGTCGAAACGTAGCACCCTGTATAACCCCAAAAAACCAAATGAAAACAATTATTCTTTATCAGCTCTTCAGCTTGTTCTTTTCTAGTATGCAACAAAGGTAATTAAAATACTAAAAAAAGGCAAATTGTGACAGGTTATTTTCTCATAATTTAATGTTAATGCATCGTGGCAAAAGTAAAAACAGCTTTTTTTTGTACCAATTGTGGGGCTAGTTCACCCAAGTGGCAGGGACAATGCCCTTCTTGTCATGAATGGAACACGCTTCATGAAGAAGTCATCTCTAAAGAGACAAAGGAAGATAACATCAAAAAACTATGGAGAGGCAAAAACAGCAAAAGGACGGTTTCTAAGCCCAAAAAGCTTTCAGATATTCAAAAAAATGGAATATCTAGGCTTAAAACGCCCGACGAAGAGTTTAATCGCATTTTGGGTGGAGGGATTGTGCCCGGCTCATTAGTCTTAATTGGTGGAGAACCGGGTATCGGAAAATCTACTTTGATGCTCCAAATCGCTTTGAGTATTCCTGAAAAAGTGCTATATGTATCGGGTGAAGAGAGCGAACAACAAGTAAAAATGCGTGCGGTCAGAATTTTGAAAAAAGCCTCTGATTGTTACATTTTATCGGAAACGAATACAGAAAACATATTTAGGCAGGCTAGTGAGCTGGAACCCAGTATCTTAGTGATTGATTCTATTCAAACTTTATCGTCTCCATTGATTGAATCGATGCCGGGTAGTGTGTCCCAAGTGCGGGAATGTGCAGGTGAATTACAAAGGTATGCCAAGGACAATGATGTGGCGGTCATCCTCATCGGACACATCACCAAGGAAGGGGGCATTGCGGGCCCTAAGCTTTTGGAGCACATTGTGGATACAGTTTTACAGTTTGAGGGAGATCGGCATCATACGTATCGGATTTTGCGTTCGCTAAAAAATAGATTTGGCTCAACGGATGAACTTGGGATATATGAGATGCAAGCAACAGGTCTTCGGGAGGTGTCCAATCCTTCAGAGTTGCTGCTTTCGCAAAAAGAGGAAGACTTGAGTGGAAGCGCCATATCTGCTACACTAGAAGGAGCCAGACCGTTACTGATTGAAACACAGGCGCTTGTAACACGGGCAGTCTATGGGACTCCACAGCGATCAGCAACAGGATTTGACTTGAGGCGGCTATCCATGTTGTTAGCGGTTCTAGAAAAACGGGGTAATTTTCCATTTGGTCTAAATGATGTATTCTTAAATATTGCGGGGGGCATTCGAATAGAAGATCCTGCATTGGATATGGCCATCATCACGGCTTTGATTTCTTCACTAGAAAATGTGGCAGTCCCTTCCAAATATTGTTTTGCTGGGGAGGTAGGTCTTTCTGGCGAAATTCGCGCCGTTAATCGCATCGATCAACGAATCCAAGAAGCCGATCGGCTTGGTTTTGAGATTATGTTCATTTCTAAGTACAATCTAAAAGGTTTAGATATTTCTAAGTATAAATTGAAAGTTGTGCCTTTTACGAAGGTGGAAGAATTGTATGAGCGGCTGTTTGGTTGATTTTTAATGTCTCATTACGCAGATTTAGTGGCTTTTATATAAAAGACAAAAATTGTTTTTACGGAAGTGAGTCAAGAGTTTTTTTGTTTACCTTTTGAATACATGAGGGAAAATTGTAATGATTGTCAATTATCAATTGCTCAGTGGCGATTCTCAACCCAACTAAAAGCGGTCAGTTTTTTGCAGGTATCATTGTAGTATAAACATAGAACAATGAGTAATCAACCACTAGGAGATAGATTAATAAAAGTACTCCAATCTATCGAAGAAGCCTCTGATAGCGATAAAATTGGAATAGGCAGTGAGGCTTTATCTATTATCGAAGCATTGATAAAAAAGAATCCTTACGATATTGATGCGTTTGTTTGGCGTATGAAGCTGAATGCGGGCTGGGTGTACGATAATACTGCGGCCGTTATGGAAGATGCGGAGCATATCATTGACGATGATTCTTTTGGAGAAAATAAAATGGTGGGTTATGAATGGCTTACTTGGGTTTATGAGAACAAAATGGCTTTGCCTGAAAAGGCTATAGAAGTCATTAATAATCAAATAGTAGAAGCTTATTCGATGTTTTCGGATAGACATACTCGAGAGGAATATGAAGGGGAATTACTTAATAAAATAGCCTTCATAAAACATAGAAACAACCAAACCAGTGAAGCGTTATCCTTATGGAAAAAGTCTTTCGATAAATATCCATATAATGCTCAGCGCAATGCGATTGCAGGCATGCTTTTACTAGACGAAAAAGAATACGATAAAGCTGCAGAAATGCTCCTGGTTCATTATCGGTATAGTTATGATCAGAATGATGGTTTTGTATTGAATTATGCTCAAAAACTCCAGG
>CAYRVZ010000314.1:0-3142 GCA_964427815.1 uncultured Saprospiraceae bacterium
AGAGAATGGATGGAAGAGGGACCATTGGCCATGGCATTGACTTGCGCTTGTGTTTTGAGTTGAGTCGTTTGAGCTTGCGCCAAAAAATGAATACAACTAAGTAAGGCGAAGAAAAAAAAGGAGCGCATAGGGTATGAATTACAGGATTATGTAAGTATTTTCAGCAAATTTAGAAAAAAAAAGGCAAATAATTTGGATTTGTGGTTTTTTTTTTTTGCACTTTTGCGTAAGCAGCAGGAGCGGAAGGCTGGCAAAGTGAAGAAGATATTGTATGTTTGTGGGGTAATGGAAGCTGTAAGATTGAATTAAAAATTACATTTTTTAACTAAAATAATTAAATATGAAAAAGCAAACAACTACAAAAATAACGGGTGTTCTGTTATTTTTTATGCTGCCCATTTTTCTTTTTGCGCAAGCGCCCTCAAAAATGGATGATTTGATAGGGGTAAATATACGGGCAAAAGATGGGTATCCGCAGGGATTTAAAAAGTTTGGTCTGGTGCGAGAGTACCACGAGTGGGCTTCGGATGTGGGCTATGACGACAATGCAAAGACTAATTGTTCCTTTCAGACCAACTTCCCTTTGCGGCTAAATCCAAGCGCGGATCCGAGTACCTTACTTAATTTTGATGGATTTTATGAATCCTTTTCAGGAAAGATGTCTCCCTGTTTGAAAGGGGTGGCACCGCAAATGCGTGGCTTACAACATTATTGTGATTTGGTCTTAGAGCAAAAACCGGTGTGTCTAGGGGATAACCAGCCAGGCTATGGCAATGATTGTGACAATCAGTTTGCGAGCAAACTAACGGTCATGCAACTAGATGAAGAAGCAGATAACGGAGCCAGTATTGAAAAAATAGATTTTCCGACTACGCATAATACATGGGAAACGAATGCATCGGATGATGGATATTATAATGGAATTGGCTTGGTTGAGTTGACTGCCAATACGGCATATACTGGAGATTTTATCATCAGAAGAAATTTAGATTGGAATAGCGACCCCAATACTTTCTTTTTTGTTAAAGTTTGGCTTGATACCAAAAGTGGAGAATATGCGACATCTGGAGATGTTCCAGATGGTCAGTTTAATAATCAGGCGTATAAACGTAATCCCGCAGACGGTTCTTTGGTTATGCCCTTAACGGCAAATTCCAAGTATGAAGCCATTACATTAACGGGAGAGAACAATGCTATAGAACATCTGCTTATTTTAAATCCGGGTGATTTTACCTCAGGAGAAACAAAAATATCGTATTCATTTATGACAGATGCGCTTTCGCAGAATGGATTATATCGTTTACGAATTGCGGTGAATTCAATGATTATAAATGGGAGTGACTACACGCAACCCTTTGAGCTAGGTGGTGCTGTAATTAATAACCCAACTAAGTCAAATTTGCATACTTATAGTTGGCCAGATAATGGACTTGCCGGAAAGGCTTATTGGAAACCCATCGCCCCTAATTTTGCTTCTGGCGATATATGGGATGTTGGTTTAATGAAATGTGGTCCTTCACCAGTCTATCCAACCCAGGGTGGTCTGTGGGCTGTTACGGACTTTGCTACGCAAATTATCAATTTTTCTTTAAGAAAGAATAATCAAACTCAATTGGAGTTAAATCAGCCTTTTCAGCCAAACAATATAACCAGTCCAATACTACACGATGGCTATAATAACTTTGCAGACTTTTCTCTAACGATGGTCTTAGGGAATGACTACCAACTTAAATTAAGAGGTTTAGCCAATGCAAATTATACTGTGTGGGTCAAAAATAATATAGGACTTACGAACTTGGTTTCAGGACAGTTGGATGGACAGGGAGAGGCAACGGCCACTTTTAGTCTTCCATCATCTATCACTAGCGGTATTTATCGGCTTCGAGTGGGTATTGGGAATTCTCCCAATTTTGATGGGGGATTTGAAGGAGAGTTGCGGGACTACCTTTTAATTATAAACGACAGCCAAAATGAAATCGTCTGTGAAGTGCCTATAACTACTAACCCAAACAATAATACTCAACCATCAGGTACTCCTACCCATCTTAAAGCCATACAGGTTAGTAGAGACATCAATCAAGAGGATCCTGAAAAGTATAAAGATGCTGCCGAATGGGCAACCATTATTGCAGCAAAGTATGGGACAAGTTTTCTTTCGGATGCAGCTAAAGATTATTTTGGAGACAGATTATTTGATAATAATCCTACCTTTTCGCAAGGGGACATCAATTACATAGAAATCGGCAACGAGCAAGATAAGTTTTGGCGCGGAGATTTAACCTTATTGGGTAGTGGACTGAATATGTATCAGATGATACCTTCTCAGTATGCGGCTTATTTAAGTGCTTCGTATGATGGTAATTGTAAAAGTAGTGATTTTGAGATGTCAACAGGGGAATATCTAGGGGTTAAAAATTTTGCACCTGATATAAAGGTAGCCAATGGAGGCCTAGCCGGCTTTCAAGGAGTCACCTTGGAAAAGACCATTGACTTTTGTGTGAATGACCTAGGTCGGAATCAAACAGCTAATTGTAGTGGTTCGTATCTGCCGTTTGATGTGATTAATTTTCATCACTATTGTACGACTACGAATGCTATTCCTGAAAATAGTAAGTTAACACCATTTAACTCCAATTATCCAAGACCAGACAAAGCAGATAATCTTAATCCAGATGAGTTATTTGCCTTTTATTACGAGAACCCCAATGACATAGGGTTGAATGGCGGGACAGGCGCGAGTCCAGAAGCAGGAGGTTTGAAGACGTATATAGAGTTGACATTAGAGCGGTTGATGGGGTATATAAACACCAACCATGATAAGGAAGTATTTGAAGAATTTGTGAATAAGGAGGTGTGGTTGTCTGAGTTTGGGTATGACTCTGCCAATGGCTCTCCTGTAAGTGTAAAGGATATTCCTGGTGATGGGAGTATGTTGCAACAGACGCAAGCGGATTGGTTGGTGCGTTCGTTTCTAGAGATTTCTGCTGCGGAAGCAGCTTATAGTAATCGTACCATGAAAGTAAGTCGTGCGATGGCTTTTGACTACAGAGATACGCATGAGCCAAGTCCTTTGTATCAGCGAAGTGGATTGTTGAATGCAGATTATGAGCCCAAAAAATCCTGGTTCCATGTCCAGACGATG
>CAYRVZ010000315.1:0-3093 GCA_964427815.1 uncultured Saprospiraceae bacterium
ACAACTAATTCAAACATTTGGATCGTTAATACTTCGAAGTTACGAGCAGACTACGCACTAAATTAAAGTTTTCTTATTCATTTTCACTCAGTATGCCATCTCTTTAGTATTTTTGCCTATACAAAATGACCTATGATAACAAGCTTATATATCCGCAATTACGCCATCATCGACAAAATCAATCTAGAATTCTCTAAAGGGTTGACAATAATTACTGGAGAAACGGGGGCTGGAAAATCTATTTTATTGGGTGCCTTAGGGCTTATCATGGGCGAACGAGCCGATCGAAAAATGTTTTACCGAAAGGAAGAGAAATGTATCATAGAAGGGACCTTTCATGTAAAAGCCTATAATATTCAGCTTTTTTTTGAGGAAAATGAACTAGATTATAGTGATGAAATTACCATCAGAAGAGAAATTACTATTGCTGGTAAGTCAAGGGCATTTGTCAATGATACGCCCGTAAAACTTGACATTTTGCGTAAGCTAACGGGTGCCTTAATCGATTTGCATCGTCAATTTGATACGCAAGACATTAATGATGTCAGTTTCCAACTGAGGATGGTAGATGCCCTTGCGGGAAATAAAACTTTTGTAAAGGAGTACGCTCAAGATTTTAAGATCTTTGCTCAAAAGAAACGCTTGTTGGCAAAATTAAAGGAACAAAATAACGTAGCCGCAAAAGAACTAGATTTTTTGAACTACCAAATTAATGAGTTTGAACAAGCACAACTCGTAGAGAATGAAGATGAAGCGCTTGAATTATCAATGAAAAAAATGGAGAATGCAGGGACCATTCAACAAACACTTAGATCTGTCACTCAAGCACTAAATACAACCGATACCAATGCGATCTCTATATTAAAAGACATTGCGGGAGACTTGAATAGTATTTCTAAATATGACCCAAATCTTCAAAAACAAACTATGGCATTGGATAGCTTACTACTAGACTTAGAGGCCATCAGTGATAATCTTGAAGAAATTCAGAGGGACAATGATTTTGATCCCACAGAAGCCGTAGAGACCCGTTCAAGGTTAGACATTATCTATAGATTACAGAAAAAACATCAAGCCATTTCAGTTTCTGGTTTAATAGATGTGTACAATAGTCTTAAAAAAGAAGCGCAAACTTTTACTGACTTAGAAGATACAATCATTGAATTAGAGCAAGCGACTCAAAAGCTCAAATCATCCCTACTTGAAAAGGCGAAATCCCTTTCGAAAAAAAGAAAAAAAGTTCTACCTAATTTTGAAAAAACAATCTCTAATGGATTGCACGACCTCTCCATGCCTAATGCAATATTAAAAATTGATATGCAAACTTTGGCAGAACCCAATGCTACAGGAATTGACAATATAAGTTTCTTGTTTTCTGCGAACAAAGGAGGTGATCTACTGCCAGTTGAAGGTATTGCTTCTGGCGGAGAGTTATCAAGATTGGCGCTAGTAACCAAGTCTTTAGTAGCCGGTGCGATTCCCTTGCCGACCATTGTTTTTGACGAAATTGACGCAGGTGTATCTGGTGATATCGCTTTAAAAATGGGAAAAATTTTAGAAAAGTTGGCGAAAGGACACCAAGTTGTAGTCATTACACATTCACCACAAGTAGCAGCCAAAGCACACACACATTACTTCATTTACAAACAAGATGAAGAAACACATACCGCTACTAAAGTAAAAAAACTGACAGAAAAAGAAAGAATTAAATCCATCGCAGTTATGCTTAGCCAAAATCCACCCAGTAAAGCTGCCATCTTAAATGCGGAGGAACTGATTAGCAGTTAGTCCCTTTAAGCATAGGGAAAGAGCTAAGGGATTCAAATACTACTGAAGAAGCTTTTCATTTATGTTTAATAAACAAAAGAGGCTATCCAATTGGATAGCCTCTTTTAAAATATTCCACTTGCCTCATTATCTACTAAGAGTGACATCACCTGTAAAGAACTTAACTTCACCATTGGTCAATACAACATAAAACTGATAGATATAGACTCCTGAAGGAGCATCTTTGTTTCTATACAGACCATTCCATCCCTCCCCGGGCTCTAATTCAGGTAAGAAATACACTTGGGTACCCCATCTATCAAAAATCGCTAAATCATATACTCTATCAACCCCTTGACCTGTATAAATGGTGAATAGATCATTCACGCCATCGTTATTTGGTGTGAATGAATTTGGAGGAAATACATTGGGGGTATCATCCACAAAGACGTTGATTACGTCACTGGTGGTACAACCATTCTCATCAATGATAGTTGCTCTTAATGTAACTGATTTTTGAGGCGAAAATGTTTGGCTCATACATAAAGGATTCAAAATACAATCCAAATCAAATGTATCATTCCAGGTGAAAGATTGAATCTTACTCGGATCGTCAACCTCGCCTGCTACCGTAACCTCATCCCCTAATTTAATCAATTGATCGGGTCCTAAATCTAATAACAAGGGTTCTGGCTCATCAACCGTTACAAGAACATCAAGCATACAGCCATTTGCATCTTCAACTGAAAGCGTATAGGAACCCGGAATCAACGGAGCGTAAATTTCACTTGACCCATAATTCCCACCATTTAAACTATACATATATGGCTCTACTCCACCTTCCACTCCTTTTATAACTATAGAACCATCTGTATAACCATTACAAGCAACACCATTAGCATCATATCTCAATTCTGTAGGAATATCTCCTACGACTTGTAATGTTACCTCAGATGATCCTGTACAACCATTATCCTCGTCAGTCAATACAACCTGATAGGTATCTTGACCTTGAACATGAGGCTTTTGACTTGTTTCTCCACTAAGAACAACACCTGGACCTAAAGGCGTCCAAACAAAAGAGATATCTCTATTGGGATCTACATCACTTACACCAAGTTCTCCAGAGGAAATCATACAGCTTATATCAAATTGACTGAAGGCCGTACCTGTTGGTATAACTTTATCCTCTAGCACCTCGAAATCTGCATCAGCCTCACATCCATTATCACTAACCATATTCACATGGTAATTACCACCTTCAATGATTGTTACTGTAGTTTCACCTTGTACATTCAAACTTCCTCCTGTCCAGGAAATCGAAGC
>CAYRVZ010000316.1:0-3077 GCA_964427815.1 uncultured Saprospiraceae bacterium
GTATATAACAAGAACATCCTGTGTTCCACACCACCTGCTCCATTGGGTATTTTTCTAAAATCTGTTAGTCCAAACTCCTTTTGTGCCATTGTAAACGGGCAATGATCCGTTCCAATTGTGTGAATCACACCAGACTGTATAGCCTCCCAAATAGCTTGGTTATCTTGCTTTTTTCGCAAAGGCGGACTCATTACATAAGGGGCTGTTTCATTAAAATCGCCTTGATATTTTGAGTCGTCTAACAACAAATATTGAGGACAAGTTTCCCCATAGACCACCTGTCCTTTTTTTTGTGCTTTTTCAATATAATGGAGTGATTCCTTAGCTGAAACATGCACGACATAGACCGGGCAATTTGCTTGCTTTCCCATATCAATAAACTCCTTCACGGCTTCGGATTCTGAATTAGCAGGGCGAGATAAAGGGTGATACGCAGGACTTACTTTCCCTTCTTCAGCAAAAGTGTCTCTTAAAACTTCTATTTCATCTCCAATTTCACAATGGGCAATAACCAAACCACCGGATTTCCCAACCACTTGCATCACTTTTAAAATGACTTCATTTTCTATACCAATTGCTTTTTTATAAGCCATGTATATTTTAAAAGAAGTCATTCCTTCTTGAATACAATCTTTAATTTCTTGCTGGGTTGTTTCTCGCCACTCAATGGGACTTACGTGAAAAGAATAATCAATAAGTGACTGGGCAGCTTCTTTTTTTCTTTTAGCTAAAGCATCTGGCAAAGACTCTCCCTTATTTGGCGTGACAAAATCAATAATACTCGTAGTTCCACCAAAAAGAGCCGCTTTACTTCCTGAGAGAAAATCATCCGCAGAAAAGCCTGCTGGTGACGGCAAATGCATGTGAACATGTGGATCAACTCCACCGGGAAAAACATAGTGTCCCGTTGCATCAATGACTGTATCAGCAGTATGACTTGCTATATCTTTTTCTATTTTGACAATAATTCCATTCTCGCACAAAATGTCAGATTTGATGCTGGATTCAGCATTAATGATGTGTGCATTTTTTATGAGTAGTACCATATGATAAGTTCTAAAACACTTCAAATAGATCTTTGCATTCAGAGTATTATAATTGAACAAATATACCTAATTTATAATAAACTGAAAATATATTCATTCCTTAATGTTTTTTGTAATTTGGAATTTACTATTTATAATTTTTCTAAAAATCTTTAACCCATAAACCTTCTCCATTCTTTTTAAAACCTAATTTCTTTAAATATTTTTTATGATTTTCACTACCAGCTTCCGCAACAACTCTTTTATAAGCCTGTTTTTTAAAACTCTCATTTAATGATTCATACAAGTACTTCCCATTTTTATAATCACGATATTCCGGAATACTATAATCCAAGCCTACTTTTAAGGTGTCTTCCCCTACTCTATGAGCCAAAAACAAACCTGCTACGGTCATATTTCGCAACACATAGAAACTCACTGTGTTTTTGGACGGAATATATTCAAAATTTGGAAAGAAATGACGGATGTCGTCTTTATAAAAATTTAAGAATTTTTGTAGATATTTACTCCCTTTATTGACTTCAAGTGTGTCAAAAAGATTTTCTTTTGTGTATATTTTACGAAGGTAATAAACATCTACCAAAACAATAATCCCGTTGAGGAACAAAACAGGAAAAGCCCCTATTAAGTAGCCATAAACGGCAAAAGTAAAAGCACCCACGATATTGACCCATCTAAATTTTAAGATGGAATTCATTGTCATAGACAAAGCGATGACCGCTGAAGCGAAATAACCAATCCATTGTAATACTTGTGCATCCATAAAGTAGTTTTTGTAGGTTGCAAAAGTAGATTAATTTTTACAATTTACTCCATAATCTTTTGGCTTGTTCCTTAGTAAATTCCAAAACCTCTGCTTCGTTTACAGTTTGGAGTATGCGATCTTTGACAATCAACTTTCCATCAGAAATAACATGTTTTACATGTGCTTCTCGCAAGCCAAAAATAAAATGTCCTAAGAAGTTGGAAGCATTCATCTCGGTTGGCGAATCATAATCTAAGACGACCAAGTTGTTCGCTCCGTCACCAGAAAAACTATTCTGTGCCAAATAACGATGTGTATTTCTAAAACGTTCATAAGCGGACGGATAATCTATCGTATCAAAACCTTGCCCTACAAAAAATGCCATTTGAGCACTTCGTAACATTTCGCTGTGCATGCCATCTGTACCTAGCAATAAGCGATCTCCCAAATATTTGGCATTAAAATAGCCTACGTTATTATTCAAATTACTCTCTACATTCTGCACCACATAGGCTTTAGAATTTTTAATTAAACTCTTTTCGTGAGCTTCTAAATGCAAGCAATGTCCTAATATAGTTTGGCTCGAATCCAAAACACCAAAATCGTGCAAGCGTTCCACGACTCGTTTGTTGTAATTTTCCAAACTGTGTTTTTGATCATACTTATCTTCGGCTACATGAATATGAATACCAGACTTGTATTTTTGCATCAGATCAACTGCACTTTTCAAAGTTGCATCTCCAACGGTAAATGGAGCATGCAAACCAATTAAAGCTTGGTTATTTTTTAAATAAGCTTCTGATTCTTCCAAGCCTTGCTGTGCTTTATCCAAACCGTCTCTATCGGTAATCTCATAACACAACAAATGGCTGACACCTACTTTTTCAAAAGCTTTTGCCATTAAATCCAAAGAACCTTTAATATAATTGGGCGAAGCATGGTGATCAATCACAAAAGTACTTCCAGATTTTGCACAGGCTACTGCTGTAGCTAAAGCACTTGCCTCGACGGTATCTTTATCTAAAGCTTTGTCTATATTCCACCAAATATACTCCAATACTTCATAAAAATTATTTGGGTTTTTCTTTGGGGCAGGCATGCCTCTTGCCAAAGCAGAATAAGCATGATGATGTCCTACGGCAAAAGATTTAGTGACAAATTGACCTTTACAATCAATAACTGTATCAGCTTTTATTTCAGATATGTTATCGATAAATTGTAGTTCTCCTTCCAATCCTTCTTCGACTAATATATTGGTTTTGGAAAAATCTAAAGTTTTCCAATCT
>CAYRVZ010000317.1:0-3073 GCA_964427815.1 uncultured Saprospiraceae bacterium
AATTTTGTTTTACTACCATTCGGTTTCTTTTAATAAAGGGAAACCATGGAAGGGTAATGGATAAGAAGTAAAATAAAATTTTATGGTGTCATATAAAAAAGGCGAACTAACAAAAATGTTAGCCCGCCCGGAAACAATGTAAATCAAACCGCTTCTTATGCGGATACTCCGCTTATCTTCAACAACTTCCCTGTTTTGAGGGGAATGGTAGTTTTTCGTTTCGCTCCAACTTTCAGGTGATAGTTATACGCCTAATCAATGGACAACAAAAGTAAGGACTTTATCCACTTTAAACATTCAAAGTTTTCCACATTTTGTGGATTGTCTTTATAACTTACTGATTATAAACACTATACGAATATATAAAAGTTTTCCACATTGTGGAGAACTTGTGGAAAACCTCCTCATTTGTATAATTGTTCTGGTTTGATAGCTTTTTTTATGAATAGTTTCCTGTGCTATTTTTTTTTAGGTAACAAAAAGATTGTACCTTTCCAATACGTATGGAAAAGATCCCCAAAATATTAACTCCATCTACCCGAACCGAGCGGCTAGAGCATGAATTGCATCTTAAAAAGTTGCAAATGAATAGCCTACTTGCCATCACACAGGCCATCAACAATAACCTCGATGAGGAAGGGTTGTATAAAATGTATCACTCCTTTGTCACTTGGGACTTGGGCATCAAAAAATTAGCCTTACTAGTCAATAATCAAGGTAAGTGGGAGATGGTCACCTCAAAAGGTATTCAGGAGGGAAATTTCTCGAAAGACGATATCCCTCTATCATTGTCTGAGCCATCAAAAGCAGATAAAAACAAAAGCGTTTTTCTAAGTCAATTTGATTTTATCATTCCAGTCAGGCACAAAGAGCATCCCATCGCCTGTGCATATTTGGGTGGAATCGCTGGTGAGCCTGACACCTATGACAAAATACAATTCATTACTGCTATTACTAATTTTATTGCCGTAGGTGTAGAAAACAAACGACTCTTTCGAGCTAAAGTAGAACAAAAAGTAATGAACAAAGAGCTGTCTCTCGCTTCAGAGATTCAACAAATGCTCCTACCGAAAACTTTACCCAATCATGCTACCTTTGAGCTAGACAAGATATACCGGCAACATTCTCAAGTAGGCGGAGACTATTATGATTATTTTCCGTTGGACGGGGATCGTTTTGCCTTTTGTATTGCTGACATTTCTGGAAAAGGCATCAGTGCTGCCTTATTAATGGCTAATTTTCAGGCCATCCTTCGAGGGCTTATTTTTAAAGAAACATCTTTAACTACATTGGTCAAGCAGTTGAATAAATCCATCTTCGAGGTAACGAAAGGAGAGCGATTTATAACCTTCTTTATTGGGATTGTAGATCTGCCTAACAACACGCTTTCCTACATAAATGCTGGACATATTCCACCGATCATGATTAGCCAATCAAAGGTGGTTACGCTCGGTAATGGTTGTTTAGTTTTAGGCGCCATTGAGCCACTACCGGAGATTCAAATGGGGTATGAAGAACTCTCAAAACCAAATTTAATCTTTTCTTTTACGGATGGGATTACTGATTTGACGAATGCTCAAGGAGCATACCTTTCGGAAGAAAAATTAATTAATTTCTCCAAAACGCATTTTCACCTTTCGGCAAATCATTTTAATGACAAACTCTATCAATATGTTTTGGATTTCAAAGGAACTCAGCCTTTCCCCGATGATATTACGGTACTGACTTGTAAAATTAAAAAATAAGCGTCTTTGTATATTATTCAAAATACGTAAAGACAATCAAAACACAAAGGCAAATTATAAAGACTCTATACAAAGTAAGAGGCCGTTGTACAAATAGGTCCAGAGGCGTTCATTAGTCAATGGTCGAAATGGATTTTTCCGATATTGGATTTTAATGGATTCATGTTTTTTTCGTTTCCTCAAAAGAAATAACTGACGGAAGAACTTATACCCAGAATTAGAATAGTCTATTCGTTAAAACTTACCGACAGTTATGTGAGTTGATTCTTTACTCAAGATCTTTTTTACTTCCGTAAAATTACTTTCTTATTAAACGTTACCCCTTTAGTTACAATTGAGATGAGATAAACACCATTAGGTAAAAAACTCAAGTCAATTACAAAGTTTCCATCAAAAGACCGTTGTCGTATTTGTCGTCCCATCATATCTAGTACCGTGACTTTTCCTTTTCCTTGTTCAGAAATACCAATATTAATCAGACCTGTTGAAGGATTTGGTGACAGCCTTACGTCTAAATAATCTAGGGTATCTAGACCACAGTTCGGATCAACCTGGTCATAAATTGTCCAATTCAATTCATTCGTCAATATGCCGCGCTGTTTTTTTGCCTTACAGTATTTTAGTCCATGTGCCCCCAGCGTTAAATCTCGAACAGGGGCATTTTTCCACCCTTCTTGTTCTTGCCAAGCAATTAACGTTTCATCATAATTAGATATAGATAGTCCTGTGTGAGAAAGTAGCCCGTGTATTTTCGGTGAGTTTTCTAGCTTCCAACTTGCCAGACTTTGATCAAACGAACTTGCATTAGCAAACATGACTACCATATTACCCACTCCACTCATATCCCAATCATTCAATGGCTGATTGAATGAACTTGCGCCATAAAACATGGCTTCCATAATGAATACGCTACTCACATCCCAATCATTCAATGGCTGATTAAATGAAGTTGCATTCCAAAACATCTCTTTCATTCTTTTAAACTCGCTCACATCCCAATCATTCAATGGCTGGTTAAAAGAACTTGCGCCATAAAACATCCTATTCACATAAGCCACCTGACTCACATCCCAATCATTCAAAGAGCCATTAAACGAAATAGCATCTATAAACATCCACGACATATCAATCACTTTACTTACATTCCAATCATTCAACGACTGATTGAAAGATGTTGCTCCAAAAAACATCCACGACATATCAGTCACTTTACTTACATCCCAATCATTCAACGGTTGATTGAATGATGTTGCGCCATTAAACACAGCGTGCATATCAGTCACTTCACTTACATCCCAATCATTCAAAGAGCCATTAAACGAAATAGC
>CAYRVZ010000318.1:0-3072 GCA_964427815.1 uncultured Saprospiraceae bacterium
TATAATACCGATTGGGTAATGCTATTTCTTTGGTGTCTACAAAACCTTCTACAACAAGTGAATCAATAGCTTTGGTATCATCATCATATCCATAAAGTGTTATCGGGCCTTTTAGTTCACCCAAATTTTTGATTCGGACGATTGTTTTATTATCAAGTGAGGTGATTTTTAATATTTTATAATCCATTTGCTTAGTGGTTCCAATCACATCTACAAAAAACCAATCTAGATTTTTATGGGTACTTTTTTCCCAAATATTTTTAAAATCATTTGGATTGGGGTGCTTAAATTTCCAAGTATTGTAATATTCTTTCATCGTTTTGTCGAAAGCTGTCGTTCCAACTAGATCCTCCAACATGGAAAGGGCTATACTGGGTTTAGCGTAAGCAGATAATCCGTAATTAGCCCCGCTCATTTTGGTGACAGGAAAATTGGACGACACATCTTCATGAAGTCGTGCTTTGATTACATAGAGGAGTCGTTGTTCATCCATAGAAGGGGCGGGATAAAATTTATCCATGTAGCGTTGCTCATAATAAGTATTCATCCCTTCATCCATCCATGGGAAGTCACGCTCATTGGAAGCTAAAATCCCATAAAACCAATTGTGTCCAACTTCATGCGTAATCACATTATCCAATCCTCTTCCGCTTTCATTGCCGATTACGGTTATCATGGGATATTCCATTCCAGCACCTGCACTAAGCGCACTCATTACGGCTGTCGCTTGCGGATAGGGATATTCACCGACATGCTCCGAATAAAATTGTACGGATCGGTTTAAATAATCTGTCGCTTGCCCCCAGCCATTTTCCCATCCTTTTATCGGCCACATCGCCCAAGTTGTTATTTCTTTTCCAGAAGATAACGTGACTTTGCTTTTATCCACGTGAAAATTTTTGTCTGCAAACCAGGCGAAATCATGTATTTTTTTTGCGGTATATCGAATGGTTTTTGTTCCATTTTTAACCTTTCTATTATCGATGATAGATTGGTATTTTTTTAAGGCTGCAGCAGGATCCGCGTGTATTTTAGTATCAAGTCTCAATACTTTTAGTTGTGCTGTTTCGGTAACCCGTTCCTTTAAAAACTCAATTTCCGATTCCGTTTGCAGACTACCTGTAGCACCGACTATGTATGCGCTTGGCAGGGTAATGCTTACATCAAAATTGCCAAATTCAGCATAAAATTCTCCTTGATCTAGATAGGGCATTACATGCCATCCGTAACGATCTAGTACCGCAGGTTTTGGATACCATTGGGTGATTTGGTACGTCTGTTCTTCGTGCCCTAATCTTGAAAAAGAAATCGGTATTTTTACGGTAAAATTGGTACTTATTGTGGTCGTAGCCCCTGTTGCTAAGGGCTTGTTGAGTTTGACGATGGCTATGTCTGGATTGTTTTCTTGGGGAAAAGAAAGCGCTAGTGGTTGTCCATCAGTAATAAAGTTTAGTCCGCTTATACTGCCCATATCCGCCTCTTTTGCAAAGTGAAATTTTTCACTTTGGGTAAAGATTTTTTGTCTAGCAAATGCCGTGTTTTTAGTGCTATAGGCATTGGGCCATAGGTGAAAATAAATAGACTCTAGGGCATAAGGTGCATTGTTAGTATATTCAATATTAATTTTTCCCGAAAGGGTATGGTTGACATCATCTAAACGAACTTCAATTTTATAATTTACGACTTGTTGGAAGTAATCGTACTCTTGAGCTTGCGCAAACAAGGAGCACAAAAAAAGAGAAAGTAGTACAGAGAAACGAATCATGAAGTGTGTTTTTATTTGTAAAGATAGGTATAATCCTTATATTTGACGTTTAATCTGATTACTTATTGAATTGGGCAGTTTTTTACAAAAACATAGGCTATGCGCACATTGTTTGTTTTCTTTTTGATTGGCATTCTGGCTTGTACGTCCAGTGAAAAGTTGGTAAAAACTAAGGAGGTTGTTGACTCTTTTCCAGAGACTTGGGCAGGTACTTGGCAAGGAGATTTGGATATCTATTCTCTTGGTACAAAGACCCAAACTATACCCATGAAATTAGTCATTTTGCCACAAGGGGATTCTATCCTATGGACTATTCAATATGATACGATGGATACCCGCCCGTATTCCATGAAAGTAATAGATAAGGAGAAAGGTATTTATCTGGTGGATGAGCATAACACGATTGTGATAGAAACTTACCTATATGCCAACAAGTTGATTTCGCATTATGATGTAGCCGGTAGTAAGTTAGTTATAAGCGAAGAAAAAAGAGGAGATAAAATTATTTTTGAAGTGATTATGGCAAAAGATAAACCCAAGAGTTCGGGTAATCAAAAATTTGAAGGGGAAGAGATACCTGAGGTCTTGACGTATCCAGTTAAAATATTTCAACGAGCCGTTTTGTCAAAAACTAGCGGTATTTCTCCCGAGTAATTTGTTTTTCCAGCTGGCGTTGAATAATTAATTTTGCGACAGTCAAAGGTGGATTTTGACTAAGGGAGAGGGCGTCCCGAATTTTTGCTTCGTCAATGTCTAAAGTGTACATTTTTGTAAAGAAAAATTCAAGTCTATGGGTTAATAAATACTCTACCCGATCGGCTAATAGTATTTCTAATTCTTCTTTACGGGGTTGTTGGGTTTCTAACTCGAAAGAATTGATTATCAAGTCTTTCGTGTATGGGTTTAGGGGCTGTTTCATGGTTTCATATTCGCAAATTGGATAATCGCATCAACGTGTTTTCGCGTATCTGCAAGTCTAGGAATTTTGTTCTGAACCCCCACTTTGTTTTTTGATTTTAACCAATTAAAAAAAGTATTTTTTGGTACTTCCGTTATCATTAATTGTTCTAGCGCCATGTCTTTAAAACGTTTCGCTTCGTAGTCCGAATTTATTTTTTGGAGGTTTTTATCTAATAATTGTGCAAATTGCCTTAGGTCATTTGGGCGTATATCAAATTCTATCACCCAATGATGCCCACCTTTTGTTTTTTCGGTAAATAATTGAGGACCTACGGTATATTCTGCAATTCGGCAATGCAATGTTTTGCAAGTTTCGCTAATGGCTTTCTCCGTATTATGGACCATTA
>CAYRVZ010000319.1:0-3059 GCA_964427815.1 uncultured Saprospiraceae bacterium
ACTAATTTTCCAAAAGGAGCATTTTATATTTTTCCAGATGTCAGTGCGTATTTCGGAAAGGAATGGGGGCAGTATAAAATTAATAATTCTAGTGACCTTGCGGAGTATTTATTAACGGAAGGACATGTGGCGACGGTGCCAGGTTCTGCCTTTGGAGATCCCAATTGCATACGATTATCCTATGCCGCTTCTAATGAGCAATTGATTGAGGCAATTCGGAGAATTGCGGTGGTTTTAAGTCAGTTGAGTTAGTTACTTCCCTTTCTTATCCTATCCTTGAAAATCCATAAAAATCCGCGTCCCATCCATTTACTCCATAAAAATATCACCCAAAGCATCACTCGTATTCCAATTTTTTTATATATTGCAGCGAAATTTTATTTTTCAAAAATTAAAATCGAACAAAATGGGCTTAATTCCTTTAATTATTCAATTAGCTAGTGGTGCTATCGGCGGCAATGTTGCTGGAAAACTACTCAAAGGTTCTTCTTTAGGAACACTTGGAAATTCACTTGCAGGCATAGCAGGCGGTGGCTTAGGCGGTTCTATATTAGGCATGCTTGGCATGGGCGGCGCAACTGCAGCAGCTGCAGCAGCAGGTGGTGGCTTAGGTATTGCTAGTATTGCTAGTAGCCTTTTAGGTGGTGGCGTCGGTGGAGGCGTTGTCATGGCAGTCATTGGCATGGTCAAAAAAGCAATGGCCACAAAATCCTAATGAATTAGAAGTCTAATGGAATAGAAAAAGAATAAGATTGCTTTGGCAATCTTATTCTTTTCTTTTAGGAGGAATCTGTATTATTCTCCCTTCCAAGTATTATCGTCTAAGTTCGCATCGGGAATACGTCCATTTACATTCAATTCAATTTTTTGAATATCTTGCTTTTGATAAGGAAGCATTATGTAGTTTTTATTCGTACCTGTTAACCAAAAATCCATTTCTTTGCGGAGGACAATAGGCTGTCCTTTTTTAGGCGTAACAATCAGTTCTATAGGCACAAATAAGCCACCTGTATTGGTGATATAAACGGCTCCTTCAGCGACAGAGCTTAAGGACAAATCTGCATAATTTTTTTCATAAAACCAGTTCTTCCAAAACCAATCTAAATTGGTTTTCAATTCATCCTTTGTTGAAGCATTGTAAGATTTAAAAAAGTCATAAGGCGTTGGATGTTTGCCGTGCCAATTTTTAATATAAGTTTGGATAGCTAGAGTGAATTGTTCTTCTCCAATGTATTCTTTTAAAAACAAATAGGCTAGATAAGGCTTATTGTAACTGGAATGTCGATAGACCAATCTGTTATGTTGATCCTTTGATAAGGTGATAACTGGAACTTCCTTTTCCGTGCCTGCAATCTGCAAATAACGTTCTACTCTCGAAGAATGAAAGTCGTAATCTTTATCATAATTCTTGATGTACTTCGTCGGAAAAATAGTTGCCCAACCTTCATCCATCCAAGCGTATTTTCGTTCATTAATACCCATGTAGAATGGGAAGTAAGTATGTGCAATCTCATGATAAGTCAAGCCCATAGTACTAGCAATGGATTTTTGAGAACCGTCATTACACATCATGGGAAACTCCATACCTGATGGGGCATTGAAGATGGTCATAGCAGGAAAGGGGTAAGGGACACCGGGGAAATCCGTAGAGAAATCTATGATTGCCTGTCCTGCAATTTGGGCAACCTGATAATAGTCGGCGGATTCTTTTTCGTAAGAAGCATCTACAAAAGCTTTTCGGCCAGTCTTGGGATCGACTGTGACTGACCAACCATCCCATAGATGATCCTTGTCTAAGGCAAAAGCAAAATCTGGCGCATCTTGTGCAGTGTAATGCCAAGTGTTTTTTGCGTGCTGTTTCGTAATATTGCCCGCTTTAATGTCAAATGAATCAATAATAGAAACTACCGTATTTGATTTTTTTGCTTTCGCTAAACGACGGACATATTTGGATTGTAAAACGTCAGATGGATTGGCTAAATCCCCCGTTGCCCAAACCACAAAATCCTTAGGCACTGAAATTTTAACATCATAGTCGTTAAAATCACTATAAAACTCGGCAATTCCTAGATAATCGGCTGTATCCCACCCATCCATGTCGTCATAGACGGCGACCTTTGGATAGAAATACGCCACAAAGTGGCGCCCTTCTCCATAATTACCCGTTCGGACTACATTGCCTTCTCTAGCGATATAGGACCACTCAATGTGTAGATTTGCAGTAGCGTGGGGAAGGATGGGCTGCGTTAGCTTGACAAATAGATTAGTTCGGACTTGTCGGGCATCTTCTTCGTTGTAGGGTTGGCCATCGATCGTTATATTTTTAATAATAACCCCTTCTGTTTGTTTTTCTGGAGCGGTATTATAATCCGCACAAAGCCCTTTTTTGTAAAAATTCTGATAAAGAGCAAGGACGATTTTATGGAGTGTGTCAGGAGAATTATTGGTATAACTGATGTCTTCGCTACCCGTAAAATAGCCGCTCATAGGATCTAGTGAAACATCCATTTTGTAGGAAGCTTTGTTGACCCAATATTTGGGTCCTGGAATACCCTCATTAGTTCTAACCCCATTTTTTACGGAAGTTTTAAAGTTGAGGCTTTGGGATAAAGGTGTTTGGGCGTAAGCGATATGGAAGGTGAACCCCAAAAGAAGTAATAATATCTTTTTCATAATTAGTTTTTAGCAGCACAAATATAAGATAATTACTGAATTAAAAAGAGCCATTACTACGAAAGTAGCAATGGCTCTTAGACAAATAGGAATAGCTGTTGACGCTTTTGTGACCTCGTCAGGCCTTCTGTTTCTTTTTGAAGCAATAAGTCCTTTTGAAAGGACTTCAAAATATCTAACTTAGTGGTTGGTTGTTCTACTTGAACAATAATCGGGTCGCTTGTAGCAGCCACCATTGCGCTAGCAGAAGTAAATCCGATGCACGATAATAAAAGGGCAAAAAGTACTTTCTTAAACATTGTATTCATTTTTAATCAATCCTACTCTATTATGGCTTTTCGGAAGCGCCTTTGAAATTGGAAGTAAGGTAGGAAATTTTTTTTTGT
>CAYRVZ010000320.1:0-449 GCA_964427815.1 uncultured Saprospiraceae bacterium
TGCATATTCTACCTTATCCTTATAGATTCGGGCTTCTTTGTGCTTTGGTTTTTTTAACCGGACACTAGTGAAAAAAGGGCTAAAAATGGGGGTGTATTTTTATGATTTACTACAGCCCGCAATAATCTCATCCAGTGCAATCACATCCGCATCTCGCTTCAAATACACAAGCACCTCACGCGTCTTAGCCAAAACGTTTTGGGCTTGCTCTATTTGCTTAAACGCACATAAGAGCTGCCCAAAAAGATTACCGACTGCCACAAGTCCATCCGCTCTGCCGATTTGATTTAAAATCTGCCAAGACTCCGCCAAACATTCCATTGCACCTTCAAAATCTTCTTGCTCTAGCTTCATATTGGCAATATCAAACTGAGTAGCCCCGATGCTATCCAAATTTTCCATTGTTCGTGCTATTTCAAGTCGTTCTTCTTGATACTTCTGTGCGCCTT
>CAYRVZ010000320.1:549-3055 GCA_964427815.1 uncultured Saprospiraceae bacterium
CGATATCTCCCTTTCCTACACGGATTCGCGCTATATCTCCCAACGTCACCGCTCGCGAGCGTTGATCATCTAATCCTTCAAACACTTTCTTCCTTTCTTCGTGCAACTTCAACGCTCCTTCGATATCTCCCTTTCCTACACGGATTCGCGCTATATCTCCCAACGTCACCGCTCGTGCGTGTTTATCCCCTAAGTCCGTGTAGATAGCAAGGCTATCTTCAAACATGGCTAAAGCTTTAGATATATCGCCAATACTTTGATAGGTTCTTCCTAGTTCTACTTTTAAATCAGCCATTGTATTTGTTGATTCATTCTCAGCATTACGCAGAAATATTTCAATTTCACGTATGCGTTCTCTTTTTGCATGTGAGTCTTGATTTAAGATTTGAGAATGGCTTATTTCGATAGTTTTATCATGTTTATTAAAATCAAAGACTTGTTCGCGCCAAGCCCAGAAATCAGCGGCTTTGAGTGCCATTTCTGTTATCAAAGAATCTGTAAGCCAAAAGATAATTGTTCCTGAAAGGAGTTGAGCAATATGTTCACGATGATAATTGATGGTTTTAAAAAAAATATGTTGATTAGGTTCACTGAGGCTTTCGAGGTTAATAATATGAATAATTTCAATATTTTTATTTTTTTCTAATCTCTCTTCAATATCTTCAGGCGCTTCAAGTGTTAATAAGTCAATGGTACAAACGTTGGACTGCGATTGATTTATCAAATCTATAATATGATCTCGATAGGCGGGCTCGTTGTGTTGAATTAATAAGAAATTCGCACCATGAAGATGGGACAACAGTCGTTGCAACTGTATTATTCCAGCAGTATGCTCTGGCTGAATTCCCCATTCTATTGGCATTTTTTATGTGCGTTTAGCTCTTTGATAAGCTGCCAATGTTTCAATCACAGGGTGGCTTTTCCAGAAATAATCGTTATATTCGAGTAACACCAAATTATACAGCATTAAACTTGTTTCTTCCCCTGTAAAATCATCAGGATCTTCTGGGTTTTTATCAATTTTTACCAGTATGGAATACTGGTCACTATTTATAAATCGCCTATATTCATTAGCAATTTGTTTAACGGCTTTTTCTGAGGATCGTTTGTCAATAATTTCATTTTCTGCAAAATTAATGGAAACATTGAGTAAACGAATTAAATCTCGTAAATGCCCACCGCTATAACAAATCAAATAATCAATTGTTTCGTTTGAGTCAAATAAATATTCTGGCACACGCTGTCGTACCATTTGCCTCATTACTTCATAATTATCTTCTATTTTTTCGTTTTTCTTGTCACGAATTTTGATCATGGGTAAGCGAAATATTTGCGAATAGTTCGCATTAAGCTGATTATCAGCATGAAGTAAATGAATTGGAGCACAATAAATAAAAAGTGATGAAATCAGCGTTAATTGATGAACATCATTCACAAAAAACTGTGGTGCATCCTCACTATTTAAGCGGTCTGTACCATCTATGGTAAATAAAACTCTTTTTCCTAGATTCTGCTCATTTATTTTGTCTTCAACCACGCGAATCAATTGATTAAAAGCTTCCGCAAATTCACTGTAGCTATTACGGACAACTTTTCGCAACTCTTCTCGATACGTTGACCCTATGTTTACTTTGGATGTTAGCTGTGTAAACAGTTCAACTAGCCAAGGGAGTCCTGTTTTTATTTTTGCTCCTGCCTTTATTTCTACCGACAGGTCTTTGGTTTTTGCATGTGTTTCGACACGTTCTTTAAACCAGTTTTCTAAGCGTGTTAGGTGCACATCTTCTATAGAGATTCCATTTTCGTTTTTTAATTTTGTTAATAGCTCCGCCGCTAATGCCAGTAATACATCAGAATATTTTAGGTTATTTATATCTAGCTTTTGAAGACAATCTAAGTGAACAACATAAAAACGTTTAGGATCATGTAAAAAATCAGTTACACGTAATAATTCTGTACTTTTTCCACACCCACGATGCCCTGTAAATAATATATATTGTTTTTTAGGAGGTTGTTGCAACTGTCCGTTGTTATCTATATGTAAACCTCTATAAAGTCTATCAAGGCTAAAATCACCACGAGCCATTGACGTATCGACAAACATTGGATCATTCGGCAATAAAGGCTCATTATAGGAAAGCTTATTTTTCGCATCCCAAATAGATATTTTAGTTTGTTTCTCTTTAGACATATAGAATTATTTCATTTAGTTATCTTCTTATTATCATTATACATTCACCTAGTTTGAATGTCACAAATTCAAACTAGGATCAATTAATAATTAAAACAGCTTATAACTATTATTAAAAATACACCCCTTATTTTCATCCTTTTTTGATGAAAAACCTCGATTTTGACCAAAAAGCCGTTTTTAAGCCAAAAACAAGCAAAATCATCAATTTAAGCCTAAAAACGCAAAAATGCCTTAAAATGACGAAAAGTCATAAAAAAGGGCTAAAAATGGGGGTGTATTTTTATGGCTTTGAAAGTCTTGCTTGTAGTTTAT
>CAYRVZ010000321.1:0-3054 GCA_964427815.1 uncultured Saprospiraceae bacterium
CCGTATAATATTTTGTTTTGGGCGTGCAAAATTATTGTTATGCAAATTATATTTGGAAGATGCTTGTAAACCCTGGTTCACTAAGTAAATATTGGCGACTAATTTTCAATTGTTCCATTGTTAATTTCCAGTGGTCAGTGAGTCACCCCCAAATTTGAATGGGACTTTTATTTCATGTTTTGGCTTATGGCCAAATTTGACCGCCAGCCTGCGGGGGACAGTGCTTTGCGTTCTGAGACTTTCGCTTAGGCGTGCTCTAAAACGACCTAAATAATCCTATCAAAATATAACCAGAAAATTTTGGGGAGTAATACCTTTGGGATATTCAATTGATAATTGAGCTTACGCTGAAAAGCCGTTGTAACCAATACTATTCTTTTCTAGTTTTGGGTAGGTTTTCAAAACCGTTGGTCCTGCAAGGTTTAAGAAGGGCGTAAGCTTCTGCTCTTTACAACTTATAAGCTAAGCTGAACATGACAATTCTAGGCTGTACCGTTTCAATTAATTCTTGAACCAAAACACTCGATACTGTTTGCTTAATCTGTTCACCATTATTAAAAGCGTTGCTAACAGTAACCTTGAACAACCATGGCGAGTGAGTACTATCATACTTAATTGATGCATCAAGCCCTTGATAACTCAAAGTGCTGTTATTTTTTAAATTTTGGTAATTATGAAAATTATAATCAGCTACAAAGTTAACTTTATCCTTATACCAATAGTCAACTCCAACAAAAGGATTGATTACATAAAAACTACCGTTTTTACGCGTGTCCACCCATGAGTTTCTAATTTGACTTTTTGCCCCAAACCTGATATTAGGGAGCTTTTTACCTCTAGTCTGAAAAGAAATGTTCGGCATAACAGATATAGCACGATAGGCACGAATCTGCTTATCGACATTTATAGAATAACGATCAATTGAAACGCTATTATTCAAACGCCACTTTACCTTTTTCGCTTTTTTAGAATACCGAATAGTACCATTTATACTTTCTGTCAGTAAATTTGGCTGCGCAAGTGTAAGAACGCTGTATTGATTATCAAACTCCATCAATGGTCTTATTGCGTTGGGCTTCCAGTTATAATTTACGCCTACCAACAGCGAATAACCTTTGAAAAGTTTTGACCGGGTATATTCTATCGAGACTCTATGTGTCAGCGTTTGTACTAAATTTTCATTTCCCCTACTCAGTTTATTGAATGTATTCCATTTCAAAGTATTAGCGTACGAATCTACACCTTTAACGGATACTGACTCATTGTACTTGAACTTTACTTTTTGACCACTGGCAACATCCCACCTAAAAGAAAACGATGGCTGTAAACGTTGATTTGCTCCTATCTTATTTCTATTTTTTTGCTGGACAGACCAACGATACACATGACCAACCAAACCATACTCTATCTGAATGCGTCTCATCCTAACCGTATAACGCACACCTCCATACCCATCCAACCAATCAAAGACGACATTATTATCCAGTTCTCCGTTTTGCAGACCAATTGGATTTTCATTAAACAACTGATGATAACCGACATCATATATTTGTCGCCTTAGGTCTAAACCCGTCAGAAAAAAAAGATGTTGCGTTGACTTTACTTTCCAGTAATCTCCAAGCTCAAAGAGCCCAGACTTTTTTCTAGTTCTATCTTTCGACAAAACAATATATGGACTCCCCCCCAACAAACTAATTAAATCTAAAAAATGTGGCGCAGTCATCTCCATCGAACTAGCGGCATCATCTAAACCAAACTTCAAGCGTCCATTAAAAGAAAGAACATTCTTGGCAGAGAACCTTTTATTCACATGTATGCTTTGGTCTAAGCTACTGGACATAGGTGCTAACAAATTTTGGTATTGATTGGTATCCAAAGAAGTAGTTGCGTACAACTCAGAATATCTTTTCATTCTTGAGATTTGATATACCGTTTTAAACCTAACATCAATATCTTTTTTAATATAATCAGCATCTAACTTATTTATGGAAAAAAAACTATTTTTATTTTTAGTCAAACTTTGAGTCTCCAAAAACGGTGCATTACCAATGTTATAACTATTATTCAAAAGGTTTTTCTCCTTGGTCACACTTTGGGTGTTTATACTATAAAACCTTAGATTGATTCCCTTTGGAAGTGTTTGAGAAACGCTTATCGCTCCAAAATAATCGTTTCTATGATAAAAATTATTTTCAAGCAAAGACCTCGCAAATCTCTGGGAAGCCAAATCAGAAATTTTGGTATGATTTACAAACAACTCCATCACGCCTCCTTCAAAATCTATATAATCACTCAATGTGAAATATTTTTGTCCTGTATTATTCATATCTCCAATAAAGTTCGCACTTGTTTTAGGGCTATAATAAAAAATATTGGATTTTGCTAAATATCTTTTCTGAATGCCACCACCTGCCTCAACATCTCCAAATACAAATTTTTTCTTATCCTTCTTTAGCTTAATATTAAGTGCTATTTTATCACTATCCTTAAAACCTTTTAACATCGCAATAGATGAGTAGTTTTTCAGGACTTCTACTTGGTCTACTACATTTGCAGGAATATTATTCACACCCAACTTCGTCTTGCCATTAAAAAAGGGCTTGCCATCTACCAATAATTTACTAATTTTTTTGCCATTATAATACACTGATCCCACCCTATCTACTTCTATTCCTGGGAGACGCTCTAAGGTATGTCTTAATTTCCTTTCTGTTCCAATATTAAACGAATCTACTGTATAAATCACAGAATCCCCTGCAACACGGTAGGCTAGTCGCTTTTGTCTAACTAGAACTTCCTTTATCTTTATATTCGAAAACGCGAGTACAATATCCCTATTTGCATCCCTAGATAGGCGTATCGTATCCCTATAAGTTTCATAACCTAAAAAACTTATTTCCAAAAAATAATTTTTACCTGATGCTAAAGCCAACTTAATATATCCTTCATTATTGGCGACAGTAAAAACACTATTCAAATTGCTATCTTGGGCAGTAGCCGTCACCGTCACAAACCCCAAAGGGCTCAGGCTAGTATCCCTAACAATACCTGTAA
>CAYRVZ010000322.1:0-3050 GCA_964427815.1 uncultured Saprospiraceae bacterium
CCCGTTTGTCTGTACATTGGGCAGATAATAATACAGCAACCAAAAGTGTATAAGTATCTGTATGATCCAAGGGGATGGGTGTAGTGGGGTATAGCTCGTCAAGCTTTTTTTGAATGAATTGAATCCTTTCTTTTTTTTTCATAATGTTGAATGGCTATGCATACTCCTGGCGAAGTATGCATAGCGAATATTATAAAGTACCTCGTAATTCCTGTTCTCGTTCGATAGATTCAAAGAGAGCTTGAAAATTACCCTTGCCAAAAGACTCGGCTCCTTTTCTTTGGATGATTTCAAAAAATACTGTTGGACGATTCATGATAGGCTTGGTGAATAATTGTAACAAATAACCTTCTTCGTCTCTATCTATTAAGATGTTTAATTTTTTAAGCATCTCCATGTCTTCCTCTATTTCTCCAACCCGTTCTGTAACCGTATCATAATAAGTATCTGGTACGTACAAAAATTCAATTCCATTTTCGCGCAAGCACTCAATGGTATAAATAATATCATCTGTCATTAACGCAATATGCTGCACGCCAGCGCCTTCATAAAAGTCTAAGTACTCTTCAATCTGTGATTTTTTTAATCCTTTGGCGGGCTCGTTGATAGGAAATTTGATGTACCCATTTCCGTTAATATTACTAACCACCTTGCTCATCAAAGCGGTGTATTTGGTCGAAATATCTTTGTCATCAAAAGTAACCAATAATTCAAATCCCATTACGTCTTGATAAAACTTAGTCCAAATATCCATCTGCCCCCAACCGACATTTCCTACACAATGATCGACTACCTTTAAACCGCAATCTACATCTTTTCGGTTATTATTTTTGGCTTCAAATCCAGGTAAGAATAGACCCTTATAATTTTTTCTTTCGACAAAAGTGTGAATGGTTTCTCCATACGTTTTGATAGCCGCCAAAGTCACAGAACCATGCTCATCACTAATTGTATAAGGCTCATAAGCAATCTCTGCGCCTCTCGCCACAGCGGTTTCAAATGACAACTTGGCATCGTCTACCCAAAGGGCAAGGTCTTTGACGCCATCTCCATGCTTGTTGACGTGCTGAGCAATCTCGTGGTCGCCTGAAAGGGCAGAAGTCAAGATAAAGCGAATTTTACCTTGTTGGACCAAATAGGATTCTCTGTCAGGTACACCAGTTAAAGGTCCCCGATAGGCAACGAGTTTGAAGCCCATACCTGCTTGATAGAAAGTCGCAGCTTGCTTGGAGTTTCCGACATAGAATTCGATGTAGTCTGTTCCGTTGATTGGAAAAATGTCTTTATTGGTCATGTTTTTATTTTTAATATTGAAAATTGATTGGTACTTCCAACTATAGTTGGAAGAATGATCCGAACTGCGGCAAACCTTAAAGCCAAGACTTGAAATAATCTTCGTCGGCTATTTCAAATGCATGTTCTGTTAATTGAAGTGGTCGAAACGTGTCAATCATTACCGCTAGTTCATTGGTTTCTTTTTGCCCAATACTCCGTTCAATAGAACCAGGATGTGGGCCATGTGGCATCCCCATTGGGTGGAGGGTGAGCATAGCTGGTTCGACATCATTACGACTCATAAAATCCCCATCTACGTAGTACAATACTTCCTCCGTATCAATATTACTGTGATGGTATGGAGCAGGGATAGATAGCGGATGGTAATCATATAACCGCGGCACAAAAGAGCAAATCACAAAGTTATGCCCCTCAAAAGTCTGGTGCACAGGTGGTGGCTGATGTACTCGACCCGTAATCGGTTCAAAGTCATGAATAGAAAAAATATAAGGATAGCAATACCCATCCCAACCGATTGCATCAAAGGGATGAAATTGATGTACAAAAGGGTACATCATGTCCTGTCGTTTGACAAAAAGTTTAAATTCCCCTTCCTTGTCAATGGTTTCTAAATCTTTCGGCTTTCGAATATCTCTTTCGCAAAAAGGAGAATGCTCCAGAAGTTGCCCTAATTCTCCCCGATAGCGCCGAGGCGTTTTGACGGCACTAGAAGATTCTAAGATTAGAAGCCGGTTGTCTGTATCATCAAAATTTATCTGATAGATGGTCCCACGTGGGATAACGATGTAATCGCCATAACTAAAAGATAAATTGCCATAGACAGATTGTAAATTGCCTGTACCTTTATGAATGAAAATAATTTCATCCGCATCTGCATTTTTGAAAAAAGTATCCTTGGTGCCTTCTCTAGGAGCTGCCAAAACAATTTTTATATCCGCATTGACCAGAACAGGCTTGCGACTAGCCAGATAATCGGCTTCAGGCTTAATTTTCATTCCCCTCAGCCGACGCGCATTGAGTTGATGATCTTCTACTAGTTTTGGGGCAACCGAATAAGGCTTACCCACCTGGAGTACCTTCGTCGGTGGGTGCACGTGATAAATCAAAGAATAAACATCCGAAAAGCCTTCTGTCGAAAAAAGCTCCTCTTGGTATAGATTGCCCGCTTCATTTCTAAATTGGGTATGTCGCTTTTTTGGGATTTTACCTAATGAATAATAATGCATGGTCGTTGTTTTATTGGTTAGTGGCTAACTCGCCCAAAGATAAAGGGAATTATTTGCTTTTGATAGGAAATAGGCGTTTTAAATAGGGGCTTGTTTTTAAGGCAGTCGGCATGGATGCCATTTAGATGTAACTGTTTGGTGTAGATGTGTTTAACTTGTTGTAAATGAGTAGGTTATAGTGTGGATGTGCTAAGATTGGTCAAGCTGACATTCTGATAGAAACCATTGTACCATTGAGCCCACTCCGAAAAGTCAATATACATTGTTGTTTGGAGTTTCTACAAAATTTTACTCAGTGGGCCTATGTCGCTCATGCCACCCTTCGCGTCTTAGCGCCTTAGCGGTTCCCCCTATGTCGCTCATGCCACCCTTCGTCCTAATTTAAACAAAGACTATTGACTGGTTTCAGTTGAACGCTTGCACCATTGAACAAAAAAACTAGCTCCAGCTATTTTTCAATAACCAGTTTTTTCAAGACATACTCACCTTCTGAAAGTAATTCCAAAAAATAGATACCTGAAGGAATAT
>CAYRVZ010000323.1:0-3043 GCA_964427815.1 uncultured Saprospiraceae bacterium
AGTAGGTATAACCTAAATTAGACAGACCTGGTACATGATTGCCATCATTCACTCGTATAGAATGGGTGTATTCGTTTAGCCATATTTTATTATAATCATTGGATTGGCTGGCGGCATTATTTATCTGCGCGCTTATTTCGTTCCAGCCCGAGTTTTGGTAAAACGGAACGGTATTTCTATAAATATTGATGAAGTCTAGATCTATTGGGTTGTTAACGGGAATCGCCGGACCCAACCAATTGAAATTCTGATTGTAAACAGCAACCATACCGTTAGTATTTTGGTCGGTACAAGTATTCGTCAAGCCAAAATCACACAAGTATGTTTCGCTATTAGAAGGAATCACAAAGTGTCTAGGATAAAAACCAATATGTGCTTGAATGGAATCCGAGTTGCCTTCAATTGCTTGATCCATGGATATGGGCGAGTTGAGCGCTGTATTAATGGGATGAGCAGGGTCCGTTTCGTGGTTGTAGCTATGGTTATAGATATCCCAGCCGTGGTCGTAAATTTCTTGAAGCTGATCCCAATTAAGAAACGCACCCGTCAAATCTACTGTCCTAGTGTTTAAAGACACACCTAGTTTGAATTGTACGAGATTACCACATCCATCCGTTGAATTGTATCCTCCAGGAATGATGTCATTTGTGCCTCCCCCATAATTTACACCAAAGTCGTAAAATGAATGAGTTACCTGATCGCCCTTTAATAGCTTGTAGGCAACGTGCCAAATATCTGCTTGTCCATCATCTAAAGTCAAACTATAAGCAAACTCCTTATTGTATTTGAGCTTTGTTTTTTGGACGGAAGTTGCAGCTGGAGGAGCATCAAATTCGACTGTAATAGTTCTAGTATAATTTTGTGCTTGCGCCATTTGAGTAAATGACAGGAGGATGCAAATCCAAATAAATGTATTGGTTTTCATTTTCGTAATATTTGTATGGTGGGTATTTGTCGGGGAGAAAGCTAAAGACTAATAAAAATATAGTAGCAACAAAGGTAAGGCTTTAAGTCCTTTTTTACCTGTTTGGGAGGTCATTGTAGGTAAAGTACGGGAATTTACCTACTGATAGATAAACAGAAATAAAAGAAATGACCTTGTAATAATGGCTATGACATTAATCGTTAATATCTTTGTGACAGAGAAACAAATACTTAAACACCATGAAATTACTATATTCTTTTTTCCTTTTTCTTTTTAGTTTGCCTTTTGCGCAAGCGGATACGGGGGATAGCTTACACATCTTGATAGCGACAGATACGGTCATTATGACCATCGATGACGGTCAGCAAAAACTTCTAGAGCATACCATCGAAAATCAACAAACACTGTATAGAATAAGTCGATTTTATGGGGTGACGGTTCCGATGATAATGGCGTTCAATCCGAATAAAGACCAAAAGAATTTGTCGCCAGGAGATCGACTACAGATACCCATCCCTAATCGGGCTATCCGTCGCTTTCGCAAAAAGAATTTTGATCCCAAAAAATACATCAAAATATACTACAAAGTGAAGAAAGGCGACACACTGTATGGTATTGCAAAACGTGCTTTTCGGATGCCTATTGACACCATAAAAAAGAGAAATAATCTCAAAAGCGGGATTAGCCCAGGACAATTGTTGCATGTCGGTTGGATTAATTTAACAGGCGTTTCGAAGGCGAAAGGAGGGGCTTTTAAGCATCCCCTTTCGGGAAAAGTCTTTCGACTCAAACAAGCTTTTCTTGTAGAAACAAAAGGCAAAAAAATAAGAAAACACAGAGGAGCCGCTTTTTGGAAAAAAACGAAAGCTAAGGGCACAAAGCTGCATGCCCTGCATAATTATGCCAAAATAGGTTCCATCATAGAGGTGTTTAATCCGATGTCCAAACGGACCCTTTATGTGAAAGTAATCGGTCGTATTAATCCTAGAGTAACGCCATCGAATGCGAAAGTTGTCCTTTCTCCAGCTGCAGCTGATTATCTGGGGGCTATTAATCATAAGTTTTATACGGAGATTCGGTATTAGACTTTAGAGCTGAAATGTTATGCCAATTATTCTGTAACTTTGCTTTTCTTTTTTGCCGTAAGGCGCAATAACCAAACCATGCAATACCACGAAAATATACTAACAACTATTGGAGATACCCCGATGGTCAAATTGAACAAGATTGTCAAAGGCCTACCCGCATTAGTTTTGGGAAAAATCGAAACCTTTAATCCCGGTCATTCGACGAAAGATCGTATGGCACTCAAGATGATTGAAGATGCAGAAAAAGCAGGGTTGCTTAAACCTGGTGGAACGATTATCGAAGGAACGTCTGGCAATACGGGCATGGGACTCGCTATGGCTGCCGTCATTAAAGGATACAACTGTATCTTTACAACGACTGACAAGCAATCCAAAGAAAAAATGGATATGTTAAGGGCATTGGGTGCAGAGGTGATCGTGTGTCCGACCGCAGTTGAGGCAGAAGATCCACGTTCATACTATTCAGTTTCTAAGCGGCTAGGTGAGGAAGTTCCAAACTCGTATTATGTCAACCAATATGATAATCTGTCCAATCGAGAAGCGCATTATGAATCCACTGGACCAGAAATATGGGAACAGACCGCAGGAAAAATCACCCACTTTATTGTAGGTGTCGGAACGGGCGGCACGATATCAGGTGTGGGGAAATATCTGAAAGAGAAAAATCCAAATATTAAAATATGGGGAATTGATACGTATGGTTCCGTCTTGAAAAAGTACCATGAAACGGGGGAGTTTGACGAAAAAGAAATCTATTCCTACGTGACGGAGGGGATCGGTGAGGATATCCTTCCGGAAAATGTAGATTTTAGTTTGATTGATCATTTTGAAAAAGTAACGGATAAGGATGGAGCCGTGATGACTCGCCGATTGGCTAGAGAAGAAGGACTGCTATTGGGGTATTCGGCAGGATCGGCTGTTGCAGGGCTGCTGCAAATGAAAGAGCAATTGACTGCGGATGATGTCGTAGTGATTTTGTTTCACGACCATGGTAGTCGCTATATCGGGAAGATTTTCAATGATAATTGGA
>CAYRVZ010000324.1:0-3040 GCA_964427815.1 uncultured Saprospiraceae bacterium
AGTTGTTTTAGCCTTAGGAGTAACGTACTTCCTATTGAGTGAAAAATACGAAAAAAAAATAGACAGTAAAGCCAGTTAAATTATATCTAACAATTAAAATACACTCGGAAAAAACAAAGCTCCAGTCGTGCCTCCTTCCGCTTTGTTTTCCCGGTGATTTTGGCCGTTCAGGCTGTAGAAAAACCTAAAACTCCTTAAATTTTCTAAAATACACTCATCAAGAAAAAGAGTGTATCTTATTGGAATTGCAACACTAAACCGACACAAAGATTAATTATTTTCCGTTAATTGGCTAATTCGGTCTCTGTAATCTTTTTTGTATTCTTATGGTGATTCATAATTTAGCGGACTGTGTAATCTTTGGTGATTATACCAGCTAATGTAATCAGCAATATCAAAACCAGCCTCGGTTTGATTTTTGTAATTGGTATATTAAATACGCGTTCTTTTTTAAGGATGGCAAAAAAACTTTCAGCCACTGCATTGTCCCAGAAGTTACTTATTTTGCTCATACTAGGTTTTATTCCCTAGGTTTTAAGTAAGAGCAGGTAAGCATTCGATATATACTGACTGCCTTGGTCGGTATGAATGATTAAGCCTTTACTTGGTTTTCGGTTCCATATTTCCATTAACAGTGTGCGAGTAACAAGCTCTGCTATTATATTTGTATCGGCTGCCCAGTCGACAATACGGCGTGAATAAAAATCGATAAAGACGACAAAAAACATCCAGTCTTTTTTCGTCTTAATATAGGTGATATCACTGACCCATTTTTGGTTAGGTCCGATAGCCTTGAAGTGGGGGGGGGGCTTTTAAATGTGGGTTTTTCCTATGCTTTCTGGTGTTTGCCGTTTTTAGACTTAGTTGCCTGTTTCCAAGTTTCAAGCGGGTTCTGGCTAGCCTTTCAAGTTAAAATCCATTTTTGTTGCTTTGGTTTTCTGTTTTCATCTTGAGTTTTCGCACATTGTGAATTGGTTTTGTGGACGCTTTGCGAGTCTAGTTTTTAGTTTGGTTGGCTAAAGGGCGTTTGCGTTTTTTTTTGCGGTTGTTCGTGCCAGTTTGGGTGCAAACTTTTTGTGGCAATGTGCGAGTTTTTGCTATCGTTAGTTTTAATCATCGTGCAGTCGGTGGGGTTTTATTCTTGCCATTTTGAGCGAGTGAAACTTAAAAAATATAATAAATTGCACAATTGGACTTGCCTATTTAGGGTTTTTTATTTGTATTTTGTGGCTTCGGTGAGTTATGATTTTGGTTTAGGATCTGTAGTTTCAAGTCGGCAAGATCGTTCACAAAGCGTTATGCTAAAAAATTACACAAGCCATATATTGTACACTATAATGTACGAAAAATAATTTGTAGTGATTGAAATGCAAAGATTAAGAGTGGATCAAGATATTCGTCCTTTATCAGAATTCAGGGCTGGAGTTTCAACCTTTTTTAAACAGGTGCAAGAAACAAAACGACCCTTGGTTATTACGCAACATGGTAAGGGTGTTGGAGTTTTGCTTGGCGTAAATGAATATGAAGAAATGCAAAAGACCATTGAGTTACTTCAAGATGTTCAAACATCTATTTCACAAATTAAAGAAGAAAAAGGGCTGAAACACGAAGAAGCAAAAAAATTAGTTTTAGGCAGCCTCAGCAGTTAATGGAAATTGAGTGGTCACCTTTAGCGGTTGAACGTGTCTTAGATTTAGCAGAATATATAGCTTTGGATAAACCTGATATAGCTGTTCAATGGGCAACTGATATTTTTGATTCTACTGAAAAGCTAGAAGATCATCCAAAGATAGGTAGAGTTGTGCCAGAAATAAATGACGAATATTATAGAGAATTAATTGAAGGCAATTATCGTGTAATTTATTGGCTTGGAGCATCCAAAATATCTATTTTAACCGTTTGTTATAGTAGAAAAGTATTGCCATTAGATGAAATAAAATGAAAATTGTTTATAACTAATTATATCTCTAATCACTAAAACTTAGGAAATGGATAAAAAATGAAAACCTTGCTTGTTACTGCTGGATACTCAATTTTTGAAGCGAAGGGACAATTAAACAGTTTTCTTGCATATCTAACTGAAAAAAACCTTATTAAAAAAGGACATAAGGTCAAAATTTCGGATGTCACAAAAGACACTTGGGATGTGGATAGAGAGGTGGCAAAAATTTTGTGGGCTGAAACCATTATCTATATCACGCCGATTATGTGGTTCAACATGCCTGCTCCTATGGTCAAATGGCTTGATGAAGTTCTTCTTTATGAAAAAACATTCATAATTACTGAGGAATATGGGGAGGGTGGTCAAGTTCCAGCGGACAAATTTATGATAGTTACTACCTCAAACATGAAGAGTAGCGATTTAGGAAAAGGTTTTGTATTAAAGAATGCCCCACATATTGACGATTTACTACGACCTTTAATCTATACCAATACATACCTTAGTATTCGAGATCAGATTCCAACATTTCATGCTGAAAATGTCATTGCAGGTGATACAAGTTGGATTGAGAAAGCATATCAAGAGCATCTTGATAGTTATTTTAAATAGTCTAAATAATGAACAACCACTCAAATCTATTAAAATAAGGCAACGTCTAATTCGGTGTTGTCATGGCTAAATTCATCCCTTACGACTACAACCAGAGTTCCATGGTTGTTATTAATTTTAATGACGATATTCAAACGGGTACCTTTGAACATGCTGTTCATCACCTGGAGTTCAATAAAAATCTCACCCGCGTTACCCTTCAAGGCTTGAAGAAAATAAATGGACAGAGGAAATTGTTCTGTCTGCTACAGAATATCGAAAAACTGGAAATTTATGGGAAGCTAGCAGCATGAAGAGCATCACATATAGCCAATACAGAGGCGGTGAAGCAAGTATCAACATCCTGAGAATGCTTCATACTCTACGAACAATGGATTTTCTGATTATTGATTGAAACCTCCCCCACTAAAGTGGACACCAAAATCTAACAACAAGATGAGGTGTTTGTATGCCAAAGTACAACAATCCAAGAAAAACATGGCGCTATCC
>CAYRVZ010000325.1:0-3032 GCA_964427815.1 uncultured Saprospiraceae bacterium
ATTGCAATGGATAACGATAATTCAGAATTTATGATTGATTCAATTAACCATAGAAAAATAATACGTTCCTATGGATATTCAATTGAAAATTCTATGTATTATCATAAATCACCAATAGAAACAACAGTATCAAATTTTTGTAGAAAAAAACTTGACATTTCAACTGAATTTAATGATTGGTTAGTTGATTTTTCTAATAATGTTTATGATTTAATAATATATGACATTGCAAATAACAGATATAAAAAAGGTATTAGCATATTTGGTGATAACTGCTATCGGTTTCTAAAAGGTCAGAAATCTTTTGAAATATGTGAATCAAAAATATCTACATTTATAGATTCAATAAAACAACATTTTACAACGGAAGAAATTAATGATGTAAAAGAACTTGTAAATCAAAGTGATAAAGACTTATGGTTTCTAATTAAAGTGCAAAAATCGGTCATAGTATACCACCCTCGCCGGATTAAAGTGAACCACCCAAAACGGGTTAAAGTGAACCACCTTCGCCGGACGAAAGTGAACCACTAAAAAAGTCGATTCTATTTGTAAAAAGCCAAAGGTCTTTTTTTGTTAAAAAGACGATGGCCAATAAACAAATAGACATGCGAAAAGTAAAACAGATATTTAAGCTCTATAGCGAGGGCGTAAGCAAACGCCAGATAAGTTCCAGACTAGGAATATCGCGTAATACAATTACCAAGTACATTAGCTTTTTCAAGCGGTATCAGCTTACCAGTTATGAGGTCTCGGCAATGACCTTGGAAGAGCTGGACAAACTCTTCAAATCTGACCAAAAACCGAAGAGTGAGCAGTTATTGACCCTTGAGAAGTATTTTCCCTACTTTGATAAAGAACTACGTAAAACTGGTGTGACCAGACAGCTGCTCTGGGAAGAATACTACGTAAAACATCCCGATGGTTTTAAGGTGTCACAGTTCAAGTATTGGTACAACGAATGGACCAAGGAAGTATCCCCTGTCATGCATCTTACCCATAAAGCGGGCGATAAGCTGTTCATTGATTATACAGGTAAGAAACTCACCATTGTAGACCGTCATACGGGCGAACTACAAAGTCTTGAAGTATTTGTATGCGTACTGGGCAGTAGTCAATACACCTATGTAGAAGCTAGTGCTAGCCAAAAGAAAGAAGATTTTATACAGAGCGTCGAGAACGCACTTTGGTTTTATGGGGGCGTACCCCATGCCCTAGTGCCCGACAACCTTAAGTCAGCAGTCACCAAAAGCAGTCGTTACGAACCAAAGGTCAACGAGACCTTCGCCGATTTTTCAGAATACTATGAAACAGCCGTATTGCCTACCAGGGCATACAAGCCTAGAGACAAGGCGATAGTGGAGAATGCGGTACGTATTATTTATACAAGGGTCTTTGCCCCATTACGTCACCAGACATTCCATAGTATACCTGACATTAATAAGGCCATACGCCCGCTATTAGAAACCCATAACAAGATGTCTTTCAGGGGAAGAGAGTACTCCCGATATTCTTTGTTCGAGGAAGTAGAGAAACAAGAGTTAAGGCCTTTACCTTTAAAAAAGTATGAGATTAAGTCCTACGCCAAGGGAACCGTTCACAAAAACAGCCACATCTACTTCAGCAAGGACAAACATTACTATAGCGTGCCCTACCAACATATAGGAAAACGTATCAAGATTATCTACTCGGATAGCTTGGTCGAGATATTCCATAAACTCGAACGTTTAGCAGCGCACCCAAGGGAAAGGAAGAAGTACGCCTACACGACCATCAAGGAACACATGCCTTCTCACCATCAGTTTATAAGTGAATGGAGTTCGGAGAAGTTCATTACATGGGCAGGTCATATCGGAACGAATTGCAAGGAATATATTATCAAGATACTGGATAAGAAACAACACCCCGAGCAATCCTATAAATCATGTCTTGGGGTATTGCACCTGACCAAAAAAGTAGGCAATACCCGATTGGACAACGCCTGTAAAAGAGCCATGGACTATGGGGCATATAATTACAATATCATCGAACGCATCCTTAAAAATGGATGGGACTCTCTAGATGAGAACATCGAACCAGAAATCGATATGCCCAACCATGACAACATCAGAGGAGGCCATTATTACAAATAGAACAGAAACATTAAAACCATAAATATGAATACACAAACATTAGAACAGATGAAACAATTAAGGCTTCATGGAATGATTAGAGCCTTCAACACTAGTCTATCATCACAGAGTATCGACTACACTAATGATGAGCTGATTGCCTATCTGATGCAGTCGGAATGGGACGATAGACAGAACCGAAAGATAGAACGCCTGACCAAATCCGCCAAGTTTAGATATAACGCCGTGATGGAGAATATCGACTATGACCCGACCAGAAAAATCGATAAGAACCAAATACAACGTTTTAACAGTTGCGACTTCATAAAGCAGAGGGACAACATATTGATTACGGGAAGCACAGGTGCAGGAAAAAGTTATATGGCATCTGCAATAGGTCATCAAGCCTGCTCTTTAGGATACAAGGTCATGTACTTTAATACCACTAAACTATTTACCATGCTCAAAACATCAAAAGCAGATGGTTCCTATACAAAACAAATAAACAAACTCGAAAAGCAAGATCTGCTAATACTTGACGACTTCGGTCTCAAAGGTCTGGACAACATCAATAGGCACTCCTTTATGGAAATCATCGAGGACAGACATGGAAAAAAGTCAACTATAATCGCTTCCCAACTACCTGTTGAAGCATGGCATGAGATTATTGGCGAACAAACTATAGCAGATGCCATTTTGGATAGATTGGTACATACAGCTCACAGAATAAATATCAAAGGAGAATCAATGCGTAAAAAACAAAAAAATAAACAGTAAATTTAACCACAAAGGAATCGACTTTGAGCACTTAGTTTGCTATGCTCACTTTCATCCGGCACACGTGGTTCACTTTGACCGGCTCATCCATCTTGTCCATCGAACTGTTTTTAAGGTGCATATTTGTTTGTTTTGCAACAATAA
>CAYRVZ010000326.1:0-3030 GCA_964427815.1 uncultured Saprospiraceae bacterium
CAAAAAAACGGTATTAACCTTTACCGTCGGTTTTAACCGATGGCAAAAAGGCTTTAGCCACCTAAAAGAAGAAAATAAACTTGAAAATAAAAAACCTAACCCAATACTACCACACCCTAAAGTACCTAAAGCCAATTCAGTTTTACTACCGAGTATATTATATGCTAAGACCCACACCAAAGCTAAGATTCCCAAAAAATAAGCCCCAAAAATCAATACAAAAGCTCCAAAAATCAATTGACTCCTACACGTCCTTTAAAGGAAGTAAATTTATTTTCTTAAATTTAGAAAAAGACTTTGCAGATAAAATAGACTGGAACTATTCAGAGTATGGGAAATTATGGACTTATAATCTAAACTACTTTGAATACCTAAGCCAGAAAGAAATCTCAAAAGAAAAAGGAATAAAGCTAATAAACGATTTTGTTCAAAATTCGGAAAAAATAAAGGACGGACTAGAGCCCTTTCCAACATCCCTAAGAATCATCAATTGGATTAAGTTTGTAGTAGAATACCAAATTTCAGATGAACACATACTTCAAAGTTTAGCGGCACAATTGTTACTATTAGAAAAAAATGTAGAGTATCATTTGTTAGGAAACCATCTACTTGAAAATTATTTTAGTTTAATTTCTGGAGCAGCGTTTTTTAATAATCAAAGGATTTTCGACAAGTACCAAGACAAATTAGTAGGGCAATTAAATGAGCAAATATTAAAAGATGGGGCACATTTTGAGTTAAGTCCGATGTATCATCAATTGATGTTATTTAGGGCGATGGATACTTATAATTTTTTATTTCATAGTCCTTTTTGCGAAAGTAATGTTGTGCTTTCGCTAAAAAGTAAAATAAAAAAAATGTTAGGTTGGTTAGAACAAATAACATTTAATAGTGGTGAAATTCCCTTGCTAAATGACGCAGCAAAAAATATTGCCCCAATGTCGTTTGAATTATTTGAATACGCAAAAAGGTTGAATATTGAATCGGAGCCAAGCGAATTGTTTGATTCAGGCTATAGAAGATGGCATTTTGGGTGTGTGGAGATGGTTGTGGATATTGGACAGATAGGACCAGATTATATTCCGGGTCATGCACATAGTGATGCCTTTAATTTCGTAATTTGCGTTGATAATCAGCCGTTTATTGTTGATGTCGGGACATCAACTTATGAAAAAGGCAGAATTCGAGATTTTGAAAGATCTACTTTCGCTCATAACACTGTAGTAGTTAGGAATCAAAATCAATCTCAGGTTTGGGCGGGTTTTAGAGTAGGGAAGCGGGCAACCGTGGAAGTGGAAGTTGATGATGAGTCTGAAATTATTGCTTTACATGATGGGTATAGAGATTTGGGGATAACTCATAAGCGCTCTTTTGCGAAAGCTGAAGATGCTCTTGAGATAGTAGATGAATTAATTGGAGTCAGCGAAAGGGGAATAGCCTACTTTCACTTTCATCCCGATGTGAATGTTGAAATTTTTGAGAAGTCGGTGAAAACAGACTTAGGTAGTTTGGCTTTTGCAGGAGCGTTTAGTATTACTAAGGAATCGTTTCAATATTCCGAGCAATTTAATAAAAGAGTGGAGTCGCAGAAGGTAATAGTAAACTTCTCAACGGAGCTTCGTACAATAATAAATTTTGCGGATACTCTTTCTAACAGATAATTTTCCACCAGAAGTTAATGCACCGGCTACACGTACCTATGAGCATGCGAAAGAATGGGTTGCTAATGGGATTGATGTGACAGTGATCACTTGTGCACCAAATTTCCCGCATGGGAAGGTGTATTCAGGGTATAAGAATAAGTTTTTTCAAAAGGAAAATATTGATGGGATTAAAGTAATTCGGGTTTGGAGTTACATTGCGGCAAATAAGGGGTTCTTAAAAAGAATACTTGATTATATTAGTTTTTCAATTATGGCTTTTGGAGCTGGTTTGTTTTTGAAAACCGATATTATTGTAGCTACTTCACCACAATTTTTTACGGCAGTTGCAGGTAGGTGGCTTTCTTTTTTTAAGAGACGTCCTTGGGTTATGGAAGTTCGTGATTTGTGGCCAGAATCAATTCGGGCAGTTGGAGCGATGGGTGATTCTAAAGTATTTTCCTTTTTAGAATGGATAGAGTTAAGACTCTATAAGAGTGCGAAGAGAATTGTAGTGGTGACGGATAGCTTTTTAGATAAGATTGTGGCTCGTGGGATTAATCCAAATAAGATTGATGTGGTCAAGAATGGTGTTTTGCTGCAAAAGTTTAAACCCACTGGAAAGGAATCAGAGTTAGTTGAAAAATATAACTTGAAAGATAAGTTTGTAGTTGGATATATTGGTACCCATGGATTGGCGCATGCGTTAGATTTTATTTTGAGAAGTGCATCGAAAATTGATTCAAAAGTTGTCATCCTGTTTTTAGGCGATGGTGCCGAAAAACCAAAATTACTTAAACAAAAGCAAAACTTAGGCCTAGAGAATGTATTGATGCTGCCTTTTGTATCTAAAACAGAAATAAAGAAATATATTAGCATATTGGATGTTGCTTTGGTTAATTTGAAGAAGTCAGATACCTTTAAAACGGTTATTCCTTCTAAGATTTTTGAAAATGCAGCGATGGGAAAACCTATACTTCTCGGAGTGGAAGGAGAGTCAAAGTCCATAATCGATTCTTTTCATGCAGGCTTATGTTTTGAGCCAGAGAATGAAACTGATTTTTTAAGTAAGCTTGAGATTCTAGTTAATAAAAAAGAAGTTTATGACTCATGTGTGGCTGGGTGTTTTCAAATGGCTCAAGCATTTGATCGGAAGATACTAGCTCAAGATATGTTGAATGTTTTTAAAACGATTAGAAAAGAACACCAATGAAAATAGACATAATAGCAGGAGCCCGTCCCAACTTTATGAAGATAGCCCCCATCATTGCAGCTATCAAAGGTGCTAAGGCAAAAGGACAAGATATTGATTACCGTTTAATCCACACAGGTCAGCACTACGACAAGAACATGAGTGGTTCATTCTTTGAAGAATTAAATATTCCCATGC
>CAYRVZ010000327.1:0-3029 GCA_964427815.1 uncultured Saprospiraceae bacterium
TGCATGCCATGCAAGCGCTCTAGCCAGCTGAGCTAATCCCCCATGAGCGGCTAAGATATAAAATTTTGGTAAAAGAAGTCCAATATGTGCATTTTGTAATTTTTTAGCATCACTTATCTTGAATCCAAAAAGGACTATACTTACACTCGCTTATTTTGTCCTTATTGTTAATTTGAACAGAGTAAGGGAGGTTTCTCTACTGGGAAAATTATTAATGCGAAAGTTCTACCGCAAGCAAAGTATTTTTCACTTACGCAAAAAAAATATATAATTGGAGGTGGAAAATTCAAGACTAAATGTTAAAGTTTTAGCTTGGAAAATTCGGATCATAGCGTATAAAGTGCTACTTTCGTTCCTTATAACGTAATTATTCCCTTCATTTATTTTGATTATTGTACAGAGGCAGCACATTTAACGGTCGGTGCCTCTTTGCCATTTGAAGGGCTTTGCTTATGTTATAAGCACTACAAAACAAAAATCGACTTGCATAATGAAACAATCTCTACTGTTTTTTCTACTATTCTTGGGAAGTGTGCTACAGGCGCAAAATTCAAATAACTCAGAAATACTACATATTTTCTATGATGAGAACACACCTCGGCAGGTGGTAGAACTGAAAAAAGAATACACAGAGGTTCAGCTTTGTAACCTCATACCAGGGGAAACTTATCAGCTAGTTGGAGGATACATATCTGAGGATGATCCATGTGCCTTTAGTATTGGTTCAAACCCAAATACTTTTGGTAAATCATTCTTGTTTGTGGCAGATGAAGTATGTGAAACCGTATTCTTAAGAAATAATTGCAATAAACACATTGCGGCTTACCTTTCTTTCGCTTGTACTTCATTGGACAGCAATAAAAAGAAGAAAAAAGGAGATAACCCTGAACAAGGTATTACAACCACTCCTTTTAATGGGGATATGGTGACAGCCATTCAGGAACTATTTATAGGAGGGGATTGCTTTGATATCGAAAATGTGCAAGTTGTCGGTAACGCCAATCAAATTGGATCCTTCTCCAATGGCACCAGTGCAATAGGGTTTGAAAAAGGGTTAATTTTGACTACTGGAACAATTGGGAATGCAGAAGGCCCTAATAGTGATGACGGCGTTACAGCGGATGCTAGTGGCGTGAATGGAGATGCCGATTTAAGTACTCTGACAACACAACCTCTTCGAGATGTTGCTATAATTGAGTTTGACTTTTATCCAACAGAGTCTTCCATCACATTTGATTTTGTTTTTGGATCTGATGAATATTGCGAATGGGTCAATTTTCAATTTAACGATGTTTTTGGTTTTTTCATTACGGACCCAAATGGCAATACAGTTAACTTGGCGACAGTACCAGTAACAGGTGAGGCTATCACTATCAATACGATTAATCACATCACAAACACTCAGTACTTTATTCCGAATAGGGTTGGTGGAGGGACTGATGGTTGCGGAGCTACGACAGTCAACCATAATATTGAGTACGATGGTTTTACTACCGTTCTACAAGCTGAGTTTATAGTCCCCAATCCAGACGCATGTGAAAAATATCATATAAAATTGGCCATCGCCGATGGCACTGATAGAGCTTTAGATTCTGGAGTATTTCTTCGAAGGGGTAGTTTTAATGCCGGATCTGATAATGTTGTCACCGCATTTGATGTTCTATCGGGAACAGACATGACGGTCGAGGGGAATTGTGGACAGCCATATTTTCGTTTTTCTAGGTTAGATATTGACTCTAAGACCCCATTAGTTATTACTTATACAATTGGTGGTACCGCGACATCTGGTGTGGATTATAATCCGCTTCCGATCTCTGTTACCATTCCTGTAGGAGTATTATATGTTGATATTCCAGTCACAGTAATTGAGGATGGTATTATTGAAGGAACAGAAACAATTGAACTTTTGATAGATGCAACGACTTGTTCGTGCTTACATCCAGAGATTACGCTTTATATTTCAGATCCACCAGAAGTCGTGGTTCAGTCTTATGATGCGAATCCATGTATAGGGTCGAATACTTTATTAGATCCAGGTCCAACAGGCTCTGCTCCCTTCACCTATACTTGGTCAACAGGTGCTTCTAGTCCAACGATTACCGTTGATGGAACACAATCTCCATATACTTGTATCGTAACAGACGCTTGCGGAAAAACAGAAGAAGCTATTTATAATATTGTCGCTTCTCCACCACCTACAGGGGTTATTTCTGGAGATGGAGCCGTTTGTACAGGTGGTAACTTTGATTTGAACTTGTCTTTAACGGGTACGGGTCCTTGGATAGTTGAAATCCTTAAAGATGGACAACCTTGGCAAACAATAACTTTTACAGATCCGAATCCACTTATTGGGGTATCAGAAGCAGGAGTTTATACGATTGGTTCTATAGTGGATTTTAATAATTGTGACGGTACGGGTACTGGTTCTGCAACTATTGCTGAATCCACCTTACAATCTACTTCCGTAGTTATTGATGAAACTTGTGCAGATTTAGATAATGGAATAATTGAAGTGATACCCGATGATCCAGGTAGTTATTCATACAATTGGTCGCCGTCTCAGCCTGATAATAACGTTATTTCAGGTCTTGCGCCGGGTACTTACTTAGTGACAATTTCAGATCAATATGGTTGTTCGGCTGAGGAGTCTTATACCGTTGGAGAAGTAACGCCGATAGTTGTGAGCGTGGATATAGTTGATGCTACTTGTGACGACCCAAATGCTGGTGCTATTGATTTAATAGTATCAGGAGGAACCCCTAATTATACATATAATTGGAATATTACAGCTACAGATCCAAATCTATTTGGGCTGTCTGAGGGTTCATATGAATACACTGTGACGGATGCTAATGGATGTGAATACAGTGAAGTAGCAATTGTTGCTGGTGAAGAAATGCTCGTACCCATATTTGATCCAATTGCCGTCTTATGTCAAACGGATGCAGTAGTAGATTTACCAACAACCTCGACTAACGGCATCTCCGGCACATGGATTCCAAGCAGTATCGACCCAAGCGGAGGTATAG